>CAMQZX010000054.1 GCA_947039785.1 uncultured Lachnospiraceae bacterium
GATGCAGCGTAGTCTCGTGGGCTCGGAGATGTGTATAAGAGACAGATCTAAATGTCAGTATTTTATCTTGCAGAAAGATAAGATTTCACCTTTATAGTGGTGATTACATCGTGCACACCGGTGCACAAGACAGATGTTGCAGTGACAGTACAGGTACAGAGGATTAGGTGAATAGGATGAAGAGAAGATTATTAACAATTTTATGTTTGTCCATGTTAGCTTGCAGTATGACCGGATGTCAGGGAGGTGCAGAGTCAGCCCATGCGGAGGCAATGCCTGCCATAACGGCTTCCCCCGAAGAAACACCAAACGAGACAGCAGCAGAGGAAGAAAAGGAGGTTCCCATTCAGGTGGACACCGATCTTGCCATAGAAAAGGGTGCCCGCATCGCAGTGGTTGCCAAAACCACAGACAGTGATTACTGGAAACATGTGAAAAAGCATATGCAGAAAGCAGTGGATTATCTGAATCAGGTATATGGGCTGGAAGGGGAGGAGCAGATTACAATGACCTTCGAAGGCTCCAAAAGTGAAGATGATGTAACAACACAGATCAATACCATTGATGCGGTTCTGGCTGAAAATCCATCCGTGTTGTGTCTGGCGGCAAATGATGCCAATTCCTGTGAAGCCCAGTTGGAAACAGCTCAGGAAAATGGAATTCCGGTGATTATGTTTGATTCCAGCGTGTCCAGTGATTTGGTGGAGACTTATTGTGGAACCAACAATCTGAAAGCAGGACGCACTGCGGCAGATAAGTTGTGCAAGGCTATC
The DNA here is from genome assembly GCA_947039785.1 of uncultured Lachnospiraceae bacterium. Classification (GTDB taxonomy): domain Bacteria; phylum Bacillota; class Clostridia; order Lachnospirales; family Lachnospiraceae; genus JALFVM01. The sequence goes on from CAMQZX010000054.1 coordinate 774, forward strand.
GGCAATGAGGGAGAGGTGGCTGTGATTGCCCATGAGAAGATTTCTCATACCAGCAAGGAAAGGGTGAGAGGCTTTAGCCAGAGGATTAAGAACAGGCACTCCGATGTGACCATAAGCTCTGTTGTGTATCGGAATGAGGAGGAAGATCTGAAGGAGCAGATTCAAAGCGTTCTGGAAGAGAATCAGCAATTGAAGGGGATTTTCTGTACCAGCGGACCTGTGGCAGAAGAGGTGTTGAGTGTACTGAAGGATTATCCGGACCGTCAGATTCAGATGGTAGGCTTTGATTCCGGTGACATTCAGAAAAAAGCAATTGCAGATGGTATAGAATTCGGAACGATTGCACAAGATACTTATAGAATGGCTTATGAAACCATATGGGCGGCTGTTCGTTCCACGGTAGGCGAAAAGGATGACTCTGTGGAACTGGAGGATAAGATTTATATCGATTATGTCTGGATTAACCAGAAAAATCTGGACAATCCAAAGAACGTCAATTTCTTATATGATTAAAATACCATTAGGATTAAGGTGTTAAACACGCTCTGGTAATCCGAATAGATAAGACGCGGGAAAATGGGGAACTTTTCATTTTCCTGCGTTTTTCTATAGATCAGGTTGGAAGAGACAATTCTATATATGGAAAGTGGAAAAAAGTGCATGGGAAAAGACTCATGAAACATGCGGTTTTATGGATTTTGCTACAAAGTGTATGGAAGAGGATTCTCAGATTCCGCATTTTTTTGGAAGATTACAGCAAACTGCTGAAAATTGTTTGATTTTTATCAAAGTATATGGTAGTATTTTACTATACGCAAAAAAGGTGGTGATAAAGTGGTACAGGAAACGATTAAAGTGGTAAAAGAAGCTGAGGCAAAGGCAGATTTGATTCTAAAAGATGCCCAGACCCGGTGTTCAGAGATTGTTGAGAAAGCCAAGGTTGACGCTCGGCAATTAAAGGAAGAGCAGGTGAAAGCTGCCAAAGAGCAGGCACAGGCTGCCATGGAAGTTTCCAAGAAGGAGTCTGATAAGACCATGGCCATGGTGGAGTCAGATATTCAAAAGGAAATTGCCGCACTGAAGAAGAACGCGGCAGGAAAGGAAGCACAGGCAATTGATTCTGTAATAGCTCAATTGTACTAATGTGCTGTTTTTTATATCAGGAGATTAGGAGTCTGATATAAGGAAAAAGGAAGGAAAAAAGGTAGAAAAGGAGGGATGCGGATATGGCAGTATTGCAGATGCAACGATTCAGTATCTGCGCGCTGAAGAAAGACCGCAAGGCCATTCTGGAAGAACTTCAGATGCTGGGTGTCATGGAAATTGATACTTCAGTGGTCGAGGATGAGGGCTTGCAGAAAATGGATACCATGGAATCTCGTCAGGTATTCGAGAAGCAGGCAGTGATGGCGGAACATGCGCTTGATGTACTGCAAAAATATGTCCCGGAAAAAACGTCTATGCTGGATTCCCTTGCCGGAAAGCCGTTGATTGACAAAGCCGACTATGACAGAATCGTCTCCATACGTGACGAGCTGATGAAGAAGGCAAATCAATTGATTTCCATGAACAAGGAGATTTCGGAGAACAATGCAAATGTGGTGAAGCTGGAAAATCAGATTGAATCCCTTACTCCATGGATGTCTTTAGATGTCCCCATGACCAGCAAAGGTACTGGTTCCGCTGAGATTTTGGTGGGTACCATGTCCAGAGTGATGACATTGGAGGAGGTACGTGTGGCAGTGTCCGAGCATGAGCCGGATTTGGATGCCTATGACGTACAGATTCTGTCGGCAGACCGGGATTTGACCTATTTGGCTGTTGTCTGCCTGAAGAAAGATGCAGGCAGGCTGGAGGACGCGCTTCGGGCGTCAGGTTTTGCCAGACCGTCACAGATGGTCAGCAAGATTCCGTCAGAACTGAAGGTGGATCTGGAAAGACAGATCCAGCAATTAAAAACAGAAACAAAGCAGATTGAGGATAAGATTGGAAGCTTTGCAGAAAGCAGAGATGATCTGAAAAAGGTTGCGGATTATTATCGGATCCGTGCGGATAAGTATCAGGTTCTGGGATTATTGCCTCAGTCAAAACAGACCTTTTTCATCAGTGGCTATGTGCCAGCAGGTGCAGTGTCCATCTTAAATGAGAAAATCGGACAGGCGTATAACTGTACTGTAGATGTGGAAGAGATCAAAGAAGATGAAGAAGCTCCGGTACTTTTGAAGAACGGAAAAATTTCCACTCCGGCTGAGAGTGTTCTGGAGTCTTATGGTTTACCGAAGAAAGGAGAGATTGATCCCACCAAAATTATGTCTTTCTTTTATATTATTCTCTTCGGTATGATGTTGTCAGATGCGGCATACGGACTGATTGTGTTCGGTGCGTGCTTTATTGTAATCAAGAAGTTCCCCCGGATGGGCGAAGGTATGAAGAAATCTCTGTCCCTGTTCATGTACTGTGGACTTTCCACATTAATTTGGGGGATTTTATTCGGCGGATACTTCGGAGATGTATTCGATGTGGTGGCCAGAGTATTTTTCCACCGCCAGTCTACGGCTCCTGTAATCGCGCCATTATGGTTTGCTCCTTTGGGAGATCCTATGAAGTTACTTCTGTTCTCCATGGGACTTGGTATTCTCCACCTGTTTACAGGTCTTGGAATCAAGGGATATACCTATCTGAAAGAGAAGGACTATATGGGATTTGTATGTGATGTTGTATTCTGGTATATGCTGTTAGTGGGACTGCTTTTGATGCTGATTCCATCCAGTATTTTTGCATCTATTGCCCAGGCACAGATTACATTCCCGCCATTCTTGAATATGCTGGCTAAAGTGCTGGCGATTGGCGGCGCTGTTGGATTATTACTGTTTGCAGCCAGAGATAATAAGAACTTTGGACTGCGTCTGGCCCTTGGCGCTTATGAGTTGTACAACATTACAGGTTGGCTGAGTGATGTATTGTCCTATTCCAGATTGCTGGCATTGGGACTGGCTACCGGCGTTATCGCATCTGTTGTAAATCAGATGGGCAGTATGCTTGGCGACGGTGTTGTAGGTGCGATTGGTTTTATCGTGATTTTCCTTGTAGGTCATACGTTGAACCTGGCAATCAACCTGTTAGGCGCATACGTGCACACCAATCGTCTTCAGTTTGTAGAATTTTTCGGCAAATTCTACGAGGGCGGCGGACGTCCGTTTAATCCATTTAAAGAAAATACGAAATACGTTGATATTAAGGAGGAGAATTAACTTATGAGTCAATTAGGAATTGTATACGCATTATTAGGAGCAGCTTTAGCAGTGCTTCTGGCAGGAGCAGGATCTTCAATTGGTGTTGGTATTGCAGGTCAGGCAGCTTCCGGAGTTGTAACAGAAGATCCAAGTAAATTTGCAAAAGTATTGATTATGCAGCTTCTTCCTGGTACACAGGGTATCTACGGTCTGCTGGTTGGTTTCATCACACTGTCTAAAGTAGGTCTGTTAGGCGGACAGGTTGCAGCTTTAACACCACAGTCTGGTCTTATGATTCTGGCTGCTTGTCTTCCGATCGGAATCGTTGGTCTGATTTCCGGTAAATATCAGGGAAAAACATCTGCAGCAGCCATCGGAATCGTAGCTAAAAAACCAGATCAGTTCGGTAAAGCCATGCTGTTCCCGGCTATGGTTGAGACATATGCTATCCTGGCTCTGTTGATTTCTATTCTGGCAGTAACAAACATTCCGGTTTAATTCCGGCCTGATGAGAACGCAGTAGATTATAATTAGAAGGAGAGCTTGAGAATGACTGGATTAGATAAAATGGTGAGCCAGATTCTGGATGAAGCGAATAACTCCGCCAATGCAAAGATTGAAGAAGCCAAATCAAAGGCAGATGCTATCATAAGCGAAGCCAGAGAAGAGGCCAAAGCTCTTGTGGAAGAAATCTCCAAACAGTCCGAGGCAGATGTTGCCAACTATGAAGAGAGAGTGAAATCCTCCGCTGACTTAAAGCGCAGAACAGCGCTTCTGGGTGCCAAGCAGGAGTTGATTTCCCAGACAATAGAGAAGTCTTATGAGAAGTTCTGCGCCAAGGATGATGCTGAATACTTTAAGACTTTAATGGAAATGCTGGAGAAATTTGTACAGCCTCAGGAGGGAGAAATCTATTTCTCCTCTGCAGATTTAGCTAAGCTTCCGGCAGATTTTAAGGCTGCCATTGAAGAAATCGCCAAATCCAAAGGCGGTAAGCTTACTGTATCGGAAGAAGGCAAGAACATTGAAAGAGGATTTATTCTGTCCTACGGTGGAATTGAGGAAAATTGTTCCTTCAAGGCTCTGTTTGATTCCAAACGGGATGAATTACAGGATAAGGTTCAGAAAATATTATTTGCGTAGCAGCGTAACCAGATAAAGGAGGAATTATCATGTCTGATATGGAATTTACCTACGCGGTTGCGCGCATACGTGCTTTGGAAGTGTCACTATTTTCTGCTTCTACCATTGAGCAGCTTATAGCCTGCCAATCGGAGGAAAGTTGCCTGCAGTTCCTGACGGAACGGGGCTGGGGAGACAGTGATACTCCCTTGAATGCAGATGCCATATTGACAAGAGAAAGTGAGAAGATTTGGGAAACTATGCGTGAAATGCGTATTGATATGTCTGTCTTTGACGTATTGTCTTATCCCAACCTGTTTCACAATCTGAAAGCAGCCATCAAGGAGGTTTGCTCTGAGGAGACACATCCGGGTATCTTTTTTGAGGATTGTGCAATTTCCCCGAAGGAGATGATGGATATCATCAGAGAGAAGGATTTCTCCAGATTGCCTGCAAATATGGCCCATGCGGCGGAAGAAGCCTATGAGACTTTGCTGCATACAAGGGATGGTCAGTTGTGTGATGTGATCATTGATAAGGCGACTTTGGAAGCCATTTATCAGGCGGGATTGGATGCGAATGCTGATATTATCAGAAATTACGCAGAAGATACCGTGGCAGTGGCAAACATTAAAATTGCCGTTCGTTCACAGAAAACCGCAAAATCATTAGACTTTATGAAACGGGCGATGGTAGAGTGTGAAAGCCTGAGCGTAGACCAGTTGGCGAAAGCTGCATTAAACAGCATGGATGCCATCTGCGAATACTTATCAGGAACTGCCTATGCAGAGGGTGCCAAGGCATTGGCTGAGTCCACATCTGCATTTGAGCGTTGGTGCGATAACCGCATTATCCACACCATACAGCCTCAGAAATATAATGCATTTTCCGTTGGTCCGCTGGTGGCTTACGTGCTGGCAAGGGAAAATGAAATTAAAACGGTGAGAATCATTTTATCCGGTAAGGCAAACAACCTGCCAGATGATTCCATCCGGGAAAGGGTAAGGGAGATGTATGTATAAAATTGCAGTAATGGGCGATTATGACAGTATTTACGGCTTCGCTGCAGTAGGACTGGATACATTTTCCATATCCGAGGTACACGATGCAGAGAAGCAGCTTCATCAGCTTGCCGCTGCTGATTATGCCGTAATTTATATTACGGAAGACTGGGCACAGAAGCTGTCCCATGCTATTGACAAGTATAAGGAACAAATGCTGCCTGTGATCATTCAGATTCCAGGAGTATCCGGAAACACTGGAGAAGGTGTGGAGAACGTGAAGAAGTTCGTGGAACAGGCAGTCGGCTCAGATATACTGTTTTCGCAAAATAATTAGCGAACAATCGAAATATTAGGAAGGTGAGTGATTTGTCCAAATGAGTAAAGGAACGATAAAGAAAGTGGCCGGACCACTGGTTATCGCTGAGGGCATGAGAGATGCCAACATGTTTGACGTGGTACGTGTTAGTAATCAGCGACTGATCGGTGAAATCATTGAGATGCACGGTGACGAGGCGTCTGTTCAGGTATACGAAGAGACTTCCGGATTGAAGCCGGGTGAGCCGGTGGAATCCATGGAGGTACCCCTTTCCGTAGAATTGGGACCTGGACTGATTGCCAGCATCTATGATGGTATTCAGAGACCGCTGGATGATATTATGAAAGTGACAGGAGGCAACAGCCTGAAGAGAGGTGTTGAAGTACCTGCACTGAAAAGAGACAGAAAATGGAACTTCGTACCTGTTGCAAAAGTAGGTGACGAAGTGGAAGGCGGAGACGTACTCGGTACCGTTAAAGAGACCATCGTAGTAGAGCAGAAAATCATGGTTCCGCCTGAAATGAAAGGTAAAGTTAAGGAAATCAAAGCCGGTGAATTTACCGTAGAGGAAGTAGTTTGTGTACTGGAGACAGCAGACGGAGATAAGGAACTGACCATGATGCAGAAATGGCCCGTTCGTAAAGGACGTCCTTATCAGAAAAAGCTGCCGCCGAAGATGCCTCTGGTAACTGGTCAGCGTGTGGTTGACTGTATGTTCCCAATCGCCAAAGGCGGTGTGGCTGCCGTACCGGGACCATTCGGAAGCGGTAAGACAGTTATCCAGCATCAGCTGGCAAAATGGGCTGAGGCCGATATCGTGGTTTACATCGGCTGCGGCGAGCGTGGTAATGAGATGACCGACGTTTTGAATGAGTTCCCGGAATTGAAGGACCCCAAGACAGGCGAGTCTCTGATGGAGAGAACCGTACTGATCGCCAATACATCGGATATGCCTGTTGCTGCCCGTGAGGCATCTATCTACACAGGTATTACCATTGCAGAATATTTCCGTGACATGGGTTACTCCGTAGCTCTGATGGCGGATTCCACATCCCGTTGGGCTGAGGCGCTTCGAGAGATGTCAGGACGTCTGGAAGAGATGCCTGGTGAGGAAGGTTACCCTGCATATCTGGGAAGCCGTCTTGCACAGTTCTACGAGAGAGCCGGACACGTGATCAACCTTGGTAAAGATGGAAGAGAAGGCGCTCTGACAGCCATCGGTGCCGTATCTCCTCCGGGTGGTGATATTTCCGAGCCGGTATCCCAGGCGACACTTCGTATCGTTAAGGTGTTCTGGGGACTGGATTCCAACCTGGCTTACAAGCGTCATTTCCCGGCTATCAACTGGCTGACCAGCTACTCTCTGTATCTGGATGATATGGGTCCATGGTTTAACGCCAATGTGGCAGATGACTGGATGAAGCTTCGTCAGGAAATGATGAGCATGCTGCAGGATGAGGCAGAGCTGGAAGAAATCGTTAAGATGGTAGGTATGGATGCCCTGTCACCGACTGACCGTCTGAAGATGGAAGCTGCCCGCTCAATTCGTGAGGACTTTCTGCATCAGAACTCTTTCCATGAGATTGATACTTACACATCTCTGGAGAAGCAGCACAATATGATGAAGCTGGTAATGGCATTCTATGATGAATCCCTGGCAGCTCTGGAAAAAGGCGCTGACATCAACAGTCTGTTAAAGATGGATGTTCGTGAGAGAATCGGACGTTACAAATATACACTGGATGCTGACTTAACAAGTGAGTATGAGAAGATTACAAATGAATTAGCAACTGAGATTGCGAACATACTGGGAAAGGAGGACCTGTAAGATGCCAAAAGAGTATAGAACCATACAAGAAGTAGCCGGTCCTTTGATGCTGGTACGCGGTGTCGAAAATGTTTCATATGATGAGTTGGGAGAAATCGAGTTAGCCTCCGGCGAGACTCGTCGTTGTAAAGTTCTGGAGATTGACGGAAGTGATGCCCTGGTTCAGTTGTTTGAGAGCTCCACAGGTATCAACTTGTCAAACAGTAAAGTACGTTTTCTTGGACGAAGCATGGAGCTTGGAGTATCTGAGGACATGCTTGGCCGAGTATTTGATGGTCTGGGACGTCCCATTGACGATGGCCCTGAGATCCTGCCGGAAGAGCGCCGTGATATCAACGGTCTTCCTATGAACCCGGCAGCCAGAAGTTATCCGGAAGAGTTTATCCAGACTGGTGTATCTGCCATTGATGGTCTGAATACACTGGTTCGTGGTCAGAAGCTTCCAATCTTCTCTGCATCTGGTCTGCCTCATGCTCAGCTGGCAGCTCAGATTGCAAGACAGGCTAAGGTACGTGGAAAGAACGAGCAGTTCGCCGTTGTATTTGCTGCCATGGGTATCACCTTCGAGGAATCCAACTACTTTATCGAGAGTTTCAAGGAGACAGGAGCCATTGACAGAACTGTATTGTTTATCAACCTGGCAAATGACCCTGCCGTAGAGCGTATTTCCACACCTCGTATGGCACTGACAGCAGCCGAGTTTTTGGCGTTTGAGAAGGACATGCACGTCCTGGTAATCTTAACAGATATTACCAACTATGCCGATGCTCTCCGTGAGGTATCTGCCGCACGTAAAGAGGTTCCTGGCCGTCGTGGCTATCCTGGATATATGTACACTGACCTGGCTTCTCTTTATGAGCGTGCCGGACGTCAGAATGGTAAGAAGGGAAGTATCACTATGATTCCAATTCTGACCATGCCCGAGGATGATAAGACTCATCCGATTCCTGACCTTACCGGATATATTACGGAGGGTCAGGTTATCTTAAGCCGTGACCTGTATCGTAGAGGTATTACACCGCCAATCGACGTACTGCCGTCTCTGTCACGTTTGAAAGATAAAGGTATCGGTGAAGGTAAGACCCGTGCAGACCACTCAAACACCATGAACCAGTTGTTCTCCGCTTATGCCCGTGGCAAAGAGGCGAAGGAACTGATGGTAATTCTGGGTGAGGCTGCCCTGTCTGATGTAGACCTGATCTATGCCAAATTCGCAGATGCATTTGAGAAGGAATACGTATCTCAGGGATACGACGCCAACCGTGATATTGAGGAAACTCTTAAGATCGGCTGGAAGTTACTGTCCATCCTTCCGAGAAGCGAGCTGAAACGTATTGACGATAAATTCTTAGATGAATATTACGGAAAATATTAATTCAGCAAATAACTCAGAAAGGGGTGGTCGGATTTGGCATCTACACAGGTGAACCCAACCCGTATGGAGCTGACCAAGCAGAAGAAAAAGCTGCAGACTGCAGTTCGCGGTCACAAGCTCCTGAAGGATAAGCGAGACGAATTAATGCGCCAATTCCTGGACCTGGTCCGTGAGAATATGGAACTGCGTCTGAAGGTTGAAGATGGTATCCGCTCCGCCAACACCAATTTTGTCATCGCCAAGGCAGGAATGTCTGAAGAGACATTGAAGACAGCCCTGATGGCTCCCAAGCAGGAGGTCTATCTGGAGATTGATAAGAAGAACGTTATGAGTGTGGATATTCCGGTGCTGGAATATAAGACAAGAACCTCTGACGCCAACGATATCTATTCCTACGGATTTGCTTTTACCTCCAGCGATTTGGATGGTGCGGTGAAGTCTCTGGCGGATATCCTGCCGGATATGTTAAAGCTTGCAGAAATCGAGAAAGCCTGCCAGCTTATGTCAGTGGAGATTGAGAAGACTCGTCGTCGTGTAAATGCTCTGGAACACGTAATCATTCCGGAAGCAAGGGCCAATATTAAATATATTACCATGAAGCTGGATGAAAATGAGCGTTCGACTCAGATTCGTCTAATGAAAGTAAAAGATATGATGTTGGAAGATGCTCATCAATTTACCGAAAAGGCAAAAGTGAGAGCGATGGAAAACGCATAAAAATAGGCTGCCGCAGCAATGCGGCAGCTTTTGATTTGCAAAAAACAGACGATTAAGAAATTACTTGATAATTTATTTGAAAAAATATATAATTGTCTTTATAAGCAGTCTAATTGAGTGCGTTGAATTGTTACGCAACAATACATTAAACTGTTAAAATGCACAAAAAATCTTGAAAAAATCCGAAAAATATTGACATAATTCCCAGATGACTGTACAATGATAACAACAATTTTAATTATAATGGTGTATTTTTTTGAAAGACAAGGGGGATAGGAGATGTCGATTCAGAATTTTAAGCAGCTGAGAGAGCGGGTGGGCGCATCAGAGAAAACCTGTGTTGCTGTGGCTGCAGCTCATGATGCACATACACTGGAAGCAGTTTTAAAGGCCCATGAAGAGGGTGTATTGGATTACATTCTGGTGGGGAAGGCGCATGAGATCATCCGTATCGGTAAGGAACTTGGCCATGACATTTCAGGTGACTTTGTGGTGGATGCTGCTACAGATGAAGAAGCAGTTGCTAAAGCCATTCAGCTAATCAGAGACGAAGATGCAGATTTTCTACAGAAAGGATTGCTGCAGACTTCCACACTTCTAAAGGGCGTGGTGAATAAGGAAAAGGGAATTTCCCTTGGAAAGCCAATCTCGCATACAGCACTTCTGGATATTCCAGCTTACCATAAAATTGTGGGTGTGACCGACGGAGGAATGATTCTTTATCCGGATTTAGACGGAAAGAAAGCGATTGTCCACAATGCAGTGGAGATGTTTAAGGGATTTGGGTATGAACGTCCATTGGTATCTGCTGTATGTCCAGTGGAAGTGGTTAATCCAAAAATGCAGGAGACTTTAGATGCTGCAGAATTAAAAGAAGCATCTCTTCGGGGCGAATTTGGTGAATGTTATGTGGAAGGCCCTATATCCTTTGATCTGGCAGTGAACAAAGAATCAGCAGAGATTAAGGGATATGAAAGTCCTGTAGTGGGAGAGACCGATATTTTTCTGGTGCCGAATATTTCGGTAGGAAATATTATGGTGAAAGCTTTATTGGAATTTGGGAACACGTTAATGGCCGGATGCGTAGTGGGAGCAAAATGTCCGATTGCGTTGAACTCCAGAAGTGCCACTTTTGAAGAGAAATATTTTTCTCTGATGGCATGTGCGCAGATGGTTAGCAATTAAGATATATAGCAGTACAGATACCTGAAAAAGCAATGAAGTGCAGCATAAGCGCATTTTGACCAGAGGGTAAAGGAGGATGAAGAACAACATGAAACGATTAATGACAGGCGATGAAGCCATCGCGAGAGGTGCGTATGAAGCAGGCGTGCGTCATGCATCTGCCTATCCGGGCACACCCAGTACCGAGATTTTAGAGAATCTGGCAACTTATGATGAGATTTACGCAGAATGGGCTCCAAATGAGAAGGTGGCCATGGAATCTGCCATCGGAGCAGCTATCGCAGGCATCCGAAGCATTGTATCTATGAAACATGTAGGCGTTAATGTGGCAGCAGACCCACTGTTTACCTGGGCGTATATGGGAGTAAATGCAGGTAATGTTCTGATTACCGCAGATGAGCCGGGAATGTATTCTTCCCAGAATGAGCAGGATAACAGAAATTATGCCAAAGCAGCTAAGCTGGCTATGTTTGAGCCGGCAGATTCCCAGGAATGTATCGACATGGTGAAGGCCGCTTATGAATTAAGTGAATCCTATGATACACCGGTCATGATAAGAATGACTACCCGTGTCTGTCATTCCAAATCCATTGTGGAGATTCAGGACAGAGTGGAAGTGGAACCAAAGACATGGGAGAAAAATCCTGCCAAATATGTCTGTCTTCCAGCTATCGCCAGAAATCTTCGTGTGAAATTGGAAGAACGCCTGCAGAAGCTGGCGGAATACAGTGAGACATCGCCATTTAATAAAGTGGAGATGGGAGATACCTCCATTGGTATCATTGCTTCTGGAATCTGCTACTATTATGCAAAAGAAGTATTTGGAGAGAAGGCTTCCTATCTGAAGCTTGGTTTTACCAATCCAATGCCGAAGAATCTCATTAAAGATTTCTGCAACAAGATGGATAAGGTATATATATTGGAAGAAAATGACCCTTTCATTGAAGAATTTGTGGAGAGACTGGGCGTAACATGTGAATTCCACGGCAAAGACATTTTCCCACCGTATGGAGAAATGACACCAGATGTAATTCGCAAGGCAGTGGACGGTACTGGACTGAAGACCATCGACTTTGACAGAAGCAAGCTGATTAACAGAGCACCTACTTTCTGTGCCGGATGTCCTCACAGAGGTCTGTTCTATCGTCTGGGCAAACGCAAAGACATTATGATCAGCGGCGACATCGGATGCTATACACTGGCCGCCGGAAAGCCTTACAATGCGATGGATTCCACCGTATGTATGGGAGCCAGCTTCTCCATCGGTCATGGAGCCCAGAGAGCCTTCAATATGATTGGTTCCGGGAAACGCGTAGTAACGGTGCTGGGTGACTCCACCTTCTTCCATACAGGAATCAACTCACTGATCAACACAGTATATAATAAGAGCAATACAGTAAACATTATTCTGGACAACAGAATCACTGGTATGACCGGACACCAGAACAATCCTGGAACCGGATTTACCGCCAAGAATGAAGAGACTACCCTCATTCAGATTGAAGATGTGGTGAAAGCCATCGGCGTGAAGCATGTAAAAGTGATCGATCCTAATAATCTTCAGGAAGTGGATGCTGCTCTGGATGAGTGTCTCGCACTGGATGAGCCATCCGTAATCATTACCAGATGGCCTTGTGTTTTGAAGAAATTCTCTCAGGCAGATAAAGCTGAGTTTGAAAATCTGTTTAAGACCAAAAACAAAGTGGATGAAGAGAAATGTATCGGTTGTAAGCTTTGCCTGAAAGCTGGATGTCCTGCAATGTCCTATGACAAATCAGAGAAAAAGGTTAGAATTAACCGGGCTCAATGTGTGGGCTGTGACGTATGTACACAGGTATGCCCCAAAGAAGCCATTGTAAAGGAGGATTAGATCATGACAAAGAGCATTTTATTAGTTGGCGTGGGTGGTCAGGGAACAATCCTCGCCAGCAAGATTCTGACAACCGGTTTGATGGAGGCCGGCTACGATGTGAAAATGAGTGAGATTCACGGTATGTCTCAGCGAGGCGGAAGCGTATCCTCTCAGGTTCGCTATGGTGAGATGGTTTACTCACCTGTTATTGAGAAAGGAGCCGCAGATATCGTGGTGGCTTTTGAGAAAATGGAAGCACTGCGTGCACTGGATTATCTGAAGGAAGACGGAACTTTGGTTGTAAATAACGAAGAGATTGCGTCCATGTCTGTGATTACAGGAGACGAGGAGTATCCTTCCGATATTTTGGAAGAAATCGGAAAGCACGTAAAGGAAAAAGCGGTAGATGCCACAAAGCTGGCAAGAGATTTGGGCAATGAGAAGGCTGCCAATATTATTCTTTTGGGAACTATTATCAAAGCCATGGGACTGGAAGAGATTAACTGGGATGCAATCCTGGAAGCCAACATCAAACCCAAATTTGTAGAATTGAATAAGAAAGCTCTCAAAGTGGGAATGGGAGCTGTATAACAGACAGGAAGGATATCGGCAGCAGTGCGGGGCTGCCGATCTGTCAATTTTTAAGATATTGAGGGCTGTAAAAGAAAGGAGTGTGTAGTATGCAGGAACGGGAAAAATTTGGATCACGCTTAGGGTTTATTTTAGTATCAGCAGGCTGTGCAGTTGGTCTTGGTAATGTGTGGAAATTCCCATATATGTGTGGACAGTATGGAGGTGCCGCCTTCATTCTCATCTATCTGGTATTCCTGGCTATTTTGGGCTTCCCCATTATGGTATGTGAGTTCTCCGTAGGCCGTGGAAGTCAGAAAAGCTGCGCTACGTCATTTAAAGTACTGGAACCGAAAGGTACAAAATGGCACAATTTTGGATATTTTGGTATGGCAGGTAATTATCTGCTGATGATGTTTTACACCATGGTAGCAGGCTGGATGCTTTATTATTGTTATCGCTGTCTGACAGGTGAATTTACCGGCTCATTGCTCAGCACCGCTGAAGTGGAGACGAAATTCGGAGAGATGATTGGTTCTCCGGCAACATTAACCTTATGGATGATTATTGCTGTATTGATCTCCTTCGGAATTTGTTCTCTGGGAGTACAGAAAGGTGTGGAGAAAATCACAAAGGTGATGATGCTTCTGCTGTTGGCATTGATCGTTGTTCTGGCAGTCCACTCTGTGCTTCTTCCGGGAGCCGGAGAAGGTGTGAAGTTCTATCTGGTACCTGATTTTAAGGGGATGGTGGAGAAGGGAATTGGCAACGTAATTTTCGGTGCCATGTCTCAGGCATTCTTTACTCTGAGTATTGGAATCGGCTCCATGGCCATCTTCGGAAGTTATCTGGATAAGAGCCGTTCTCTTACTGGTGAGACTTTGAGTATCACGATTTTGGATACCTTCGTTGCTCTGATGGCAGGCTTGATTATCATTCCGGCATGCTTCTCTTTCGGAATTGAGCCGGGGGCTGGTCCATCTTTGATTTTTATCACACTGCCCAACATCTTTAATCAGATGTCCGGAGGACGTATCTGGGGAACTCTGTTCTTCTTATTCCTGTCTTTTGCAGCGTTGTCCACGGTTATTGCCGTGTTTGAAAATATCATCTCTTTTGCTATCGACTTATGGGGATGGGAAAGAAAGAAAGCGGTTATGTTTAATATTGTTGCCATTATCCTGTTATCTATGCCGTGTATCTTAGGATTTAATGTTTTATCAGGTATCCAGCCGCTGGGACCTGGAACAGGAATTATGGATCTGGAAGACTTCCTGGTATCCAGTAACCTGCTTCCGCTGGGCTCTCTGGTATATCTGACCTTCTGTACCACTCGCTATGGATGGGGATGGAAGAACTTTATTAAAGAGGCAAATTCCGGTAATGGTATGGGCTTCCCTCAGAAAATGAGATGGTATATGACCTTTATCCTGCCGTTAATCGTAGTTGTGATTTATCTGAAGGGATATTATGACATGTTCTTTAAACTGGGAATGAAATACTTTATCCCATGGATAATCGTGGCAATTGCCTTCTTGTTCCTGATTGGCTGGTTTGCCTTCGGCGGCAAAAACAAGGAAGTTAACGAATAGGAGAAACGCCTTCTCGTTTATTTGATACAATTAATTAGAATCGTTGGGGAGCTGTATCCGATGCGCTCGGAAGGCTCCTGGTTTAAATATTATGATATAGGAGGAATGCAGAACATGATATCAGAAAAAATGAAACCCCTAGTAAATAACAACTCTGCCATTCGCGCCATGTTCGAAGAAGGTAACAAGCTTCGGGCACAATACGGTGCAGAAAACGTATTTGACTTCAGCTTGGGAAATCCAAACGTACCAGCTCCGGAAGAAGTAAAGGAAGCTATCATTGATTTGGTAACAAATGAAGACCCGGTGATACTTCATGGTTATATGAGCAATGCCGGATTTGAGGATGTACGTCAGGCAGTTGCCGAGTCCTTAAACAGACGCTTTGATACAAAATTTGCTGCCAAAAACATCATCATGACAGTCGGCGCTGCCAGCGGCTTGAATGTAATCTTAAAGACTATCTTAAATCCGGGCGAAGAAGTAATCGTATTTGCACCTTACTTCCTGGAATACGGTTCCTATATCCGCAATTACGATGGCGTTCTGGTGGAGATCACACCGGACACTTCCACTTTCCAGCCAAACCTGGCAGAGTTTGAGGAAAAGATTACAGCCAACACAAGAGCTGTCATTGTAAATACGCCTCACAATCCCACTGGCGTGGTATATTCTGAGGAGACTATTAAGAAGTTAGCTGCCATTCTGGAAGCAAAACAGAAGGAATTTGGAACAGTAATCTATCTGATTTCTGACGAACCGTACCGTGAGCTGGCTTACGATGGTGTGGAAGTTCCATATCTGACCAAGTATTACGACAACACCGTAGTGGGATATTCTTACAGCAAATCTCTATCTCTTCCAGGAGAGAGAATTGGTTATCTGGTAATCCCGGATGAAGTGGATGGAAGTGATGAGGTGATCACAGCGGCGTCCATCGCCAACCGTGTCAATGGTTCTGTCAATGCGCCGTCTCTGATTCAGAAGGTAATCGGAAAATGTGTGGACTGTCAGGTAAACCTGGACTACTATGACAGAAACCGTACGACTCTGTATGAAGGACTGACAAAGGTGGGGCTCAAGTGCATTAAACCGGAAGGAGCGTTCTATCTGTTTGTGAAATCTCCGGTTCCGGATGAGAAGGAATTCGTAAAAGCAGGTAAGAAATACAACATCCTTATGGTGCCGGGAAGCTCCTTTGCCTGCCCGGGCTATGTGAGACTTGCGTATTGTGTATCTTACGAGACTATCGTAAATTCATTGCCTGCATTTGAGAAATTGATGGATGAATATAAATAATTAAGGCTGCTATGGGGAGCGGAAACTCGGAAACAGAAGTTTGTGACAATTCATGCTGTGACTGATGGTTCCGCTCCTTTTTTATCCCTGTGCGGGAAAGCACAGAGTAAGGAGGGAACTTATGTCCTATAAACAGTTGATTATCAATCCCGGTTCCACCAGCACGAAGCTGGCTTTATACGAAGACCGGGAAAAAGTGGTACAGGAAAACATAGAACACGATGCAAAGGAGTTGGCTCGGTATGAACGTATTCCAGATCAGATTCCTTATCGAATGGAAATCATCCGGGATTTCATGGAAAGAAATGGAATCAAAGGTGAGGAGCTGGCAGCAATTGTGGGAAGAGGAGGTCTGGTACCGGGACTGCACACAGGCGGCTATACCGTAAATGATGAATTATTCTATGCTCTGGAAAGTGACATCAGCTCTCCTCATGCTTCTAATCTGGGCGGAATGTTGGCAAAACTTATTGGAGATGCCTACGGAAAGACTGCCTATATCTATGATGCAGTGACCTCTGGAGAGCTGTCTCCTGTGGCTCAGGTGACCGGTATTCCCAACATTACTCGCCAGAGCTTTTGTCACGTACTTAACAGCCGTGCCATGGCGTTAAAATATGCAAAGCTGAACAATTTAAATTACGAAGACCTGAATTTAATCGTGGCTCATTTGGGAGGCGGAGTTTCTGCCAGCGTTCACTCCAAGGGCCAGATTATTGATTCTCTGGGGGATGACGACGGACAATTTTCTCCGGAGAGAGCGGGAAGTGTTCCTTCCCTGGAACTGATTCGCATGTGCTATTCGGGAGAATACACCAGAAACGACATGAAAAAGAAAGTGCGTGGAAAAGGTGGTATGTACGCTCATCTGGGAACCAGCGACTGCCGTAAAATTGAGAAACGAATTCTAGACGGTGATGAGCACGCTGACCTGATCTTCCAGGCTCAGGCATATCAGATTGCCAAGGGAATCGGTCTTCTCTCCATTGTACTGGAAGGAGAATGCGATGCTATCATTCTCACCGGCGGTGTGGCAAAATCAAAAATGCTGACAGAACGGGTAGAGCGATATGTAAAATTCATTGCTCCTGTAGTAGTCATGCCGGGTGAAAATGAGATGGAAGCCCTTGCTTTTGGAGGCCTGCGTATTCTGGACGGCAGGGAAAAACCTCATATTTACACTCTGCCCACCGTACAAAAGCAACATACTTACAGCCAGTGGAGACCACCGTTGCCCTAGAACGTGTTTGAAAATAAGTTGGGAACATCGTTTTCAGAATCGTAAATTGTTTGAAAAAAATTTTCAATCGTGGTATTATTTTAGTTGTGATCATGCACGAAAAGATTCGGTGAACCTTTTCTAAGTTATCAAGTATACGTGAAAAAGTTCAGTGAATCTTTTCTAAGTGTTAAGTAACAATTACAAAAAATAAATGTGATAGGGGTAATGTGGAGTGGTAGGAGAAAGTTGCAAAGAGAAAATTCTGGGAAGAATGCATCTGCTGACCAATACGGAAGTAAAGGTTGCCAATTATGTTTTGGAAAATTATGAAGAGGTATTAAATTGTAATATCACAGAATTGGCGGAGAATGCAGGGGTGAGTGATGCTTCGGTTGTTCGTTTTTGTAAAAGCATTGGTTATAAAGGATATCAGGACTTTAAGGTAAATGCCGCCCGGGATGTGCTTCCCAGAGAGAAGCATTTTAATCCCAGCCTGGAAAAGGGGGATGACATGGAGACGATCTGCAAGAAAATCTTCACATCGGAAGTAAATGTGCTCAATCGCACTCTGGCGGGAATGGATATGAATGCCTTTGCCAAGGTGGCAGAACAGATTCGCAATGCGAAAAAGCTGATCTTTTTTGGCAGCGGAGGAAGTCTGCTGGTGGGAAAGGATGCGCAGCATAAGTTTATGAAAATCGGTATCCGGGCATTTGTTTATGACGATATGGACTTGCAGCTTATGGTATCGTCCCTTATGGAAGAGGGAGAACTGGCCTTTGGGATTTCTCACTCGGGCAGTAATTACAGAGTAATGAATTGCCTGAAAAATGCCAAGGAAAATGGGGCGGCAACAGTAGCTCTGGTGAGTCAGGGAAAGACACCTCTCTCTAAACTGGCAGATACAGTTTTGTATTCTGCTTCGGAGGAGACTATGTTTCGGTCAGAATCCGTCAGCACCAGGATTGCTCAGCTGGCCATGATTGATGCTCTGGTGGCAATCGTGGCTTTTGATGATTATGAACATTCCTATCATGCGATTCAGAGAACAAGAAAAGCTACCTCAGAAAATAAATTATAAAGACAAGTCACAAATTGCGTGGCACAACTACAGAAAGCATTTTTCAGATACGCTTTAAAACAAAATAACTGCTTCAGGATTAAGAAGAAAAGTAAGAGATTCTTTTTAATTTTGAAGCGGTTTTTTGTTGCTGAATATGAAAAAACGTTTTTGTCAGTTTTTTTAACTGAAAAAAAATTACAATTTATCAT
>CAMQZX010000055.1 GCA_947039785.1 uncultured Lachnospiraceae bacterium
TAAGAGACAGTAATAGCACATAGATATAAAAAAGTGTGCACAAACTTCACAAGTTTGCGCACACTTTTTTGTTCAAAATTACCTATAAGTAAAGCAAACATTCGGGATCCCCTTTGCTGCTTCCTGAGTCATTGAGAAATCCTTTTATATCTGCTCAAAAAACAGAGCCTCAAATTCCTCTCTTCCAATCTTCTCTTTCTCAAGGAGAAGCTGTGCACAACGATCCAGCACATCTCGATTCTCCAGAATAATATGCTTTGCTTTCTGATAGCAATCGTCAATGATACGCTTAACCTCATCATCGATGGCAGTTGCCATGCTTTCGCTGTAGCCTCTTGTATGGGCAAGGTCTCTTCCGATGAATACTTCATCCTCATCGCTTCCATATGCCACAAGGCCAATCTTGTCGGACATACCATACTGCATAACCATAGCCTTGGCTGTCTTTGTTGCCTGCTTAATATCGTTGGAAGCTCCTGTGGTAATATCGTCAAACACCAGCTCCTCTGCAATACGTCCGCCCAGCGTCACCTCAATATCCTGAATCATTTTACCTTTTGTGTTAAACACTTCATCCCTCTCCGGCAACGGCATGGTGTATCCTGCTGCGCCAATACCTGTAGGAATGATGGATACCGTATAGACCGGTCCCACATCGGGAAGTACATGGAATAAAATCGCATGTCCCGCCTCATGGTAAGCAGTGATTCTCTTCTCCTTTTCGGAAATCACACGGCTCTTCTTCTCCGCTCCAATTCCCACCTTAATAAAGGAACCTTTGATATCTGCCTGAGTAATAAAGGCACGGTTGTCCTTGGCTGCCACAATGGCTGCCTCATTCAGAAGATTCTCAAGATCTGCACCCGTAAATCCGGCGGTAGTCTGCGCAATCTGCTGCAAATCCACATCGTCGCCCAGCGGCTTTCCGCTGGCATGAACCTTCAGGATCTCCTCTCTTCCCTTAATATCCGGGCGCCCTACTGCCACCTTACGGTCAAAACGTCCCGGCCGAAGGATTGCGGGGTCTAAAATATCCACTCGGTTGGTAGCCGCCATCACAATGATTCCTTCATTGACACCAAATCCATCCATCTCAACCAGAAGCTGGTTCAATGTCTGCTCTCTCTCATCGTGGCCGCCGCCCATTCCAGTACCGCGCTGTCTTGCCACCGCATCAATTTCGTCAATAAAAATAATACAGGGTGCATTCTTCTTACCGTCTTCAAACAGGTCTCTCACACGAGAAGCTCCCACACCAACAAACATTTCCACGAAATCTGAACCGGAAATGGAGAAAAAGGGCACACCTGCTTCTCCTGCCACTGCCTTGGCAAGCAGTGTCTTACCAGTTCCCGGAGGACCCACCAGCAATACACCTTTGGGAATTCTGGCTCCCAGTCTGGTATATTTCTGAGGATCTTTCAGAAAATCTACAACCTCCACCAGATCTTCTTTCTCTTCTTCCAGCCCTGCTACCTGCTTAAAAGTAATTCTTCTGTCCCGGTCTGTGGACATTCTGGCACGGCTTTTGCCAAAATTCATCATCTTGGAATTACCGCCGCCTCCTGACATCTGACGGTTCATCATCATAAAAATAAATACCACCACACCGCCAGTCAGCACCACAGAGAAAATGGATGCAAGAAACGTATTGTCCTGAGGAACATC
This sequence comes from uncultured Lachnospiraceae bacterium, assembly GCA_947039785.1. GTDB lineage: Bacteria > Bacillota > Clostridia > Lachnospirales > Lachnospiraceae > JALFVM01. Next base: position 1,669 of record CAMQZX010000055.1, read on the forward strand.
CCCAATGACTGGTTCTATTATGGTTCCCTCAAAATAATCTTCTATTTTATTCACATCCAGCGCATAAAACTGGCGCTGCTCACCGTCTAACAGCTCCACCACCACACGTCCTGTGGGGATTTCTTTGTTAGGATAAATCTTTACGCTATAAATCTCGTCATGTTCCATGGCCTCTTTCATCTGCTGAAAACTATAGCTGCTGTTATCACCCATCTGATCATTAAAAAACAGATAACCGGCAATCAGCATCAAGATCAGCGCAAGATAAAGGCCAATTCTGCTTTGCTGCCTATTCACGGGTTAAAATCTCCTTTCCCTAGTTCTCTACTACGCCAATAAATGGGAGATTTCTGTATTTCTGTGCATAATCCAGTCCATAGCCCACCACGAATTCATCAGGAATCTCAAAGCAGGTGTAATCCACATCCACATGGCGTACACGTCTCTCAGGCTTATCCAATAACGTGCACAGATGCATACTTGCAGGATGACGCTGTTTGAGAATCTCGATCAGATAGCTCAGTGTTCTTCCTGAATCAATAATATCCTCCACAATCAGTACATCCTTCCCTTCCAAAGGCTCATCTAAATCTTTGATAATCTTTACGACACCACTGGATTTGGTATCATCGCCGTAACTGGATACAGACATAAAATCCAGAGTCACAGGAACTGTAATGCGCTTTGCCAGCTCGCAGGCAAAGAACACACTTCCCTTCAATACGCAGACCATGTGAACAGTCTTACCGGCAAAATCCTTGCTGATTTTCGCTGCAATCTCCCTCACCTTAGCATCTACTTCTTCCTCTGAAATCATAACACTAATCTTATCCCGCATATACTTCTCCTCCTTCGTACGTAAGCTTTAGTACTTCCCTTGTACTGCTCTCCACCTTATAGGCTTCACTGATGCGATAACCGATTACCCACAAAATCTCTGATCCTATAGCCACCAGTAAGATTTCATCTCGCTGTTCCTTCGGTATCTTACAATCAATGAAATAATCTTTTAATTTTTTTCTGCCCCCCGTACGATTGACTACCAGATAGTCGCCCGGCCTGCGCGTCCGCACTTGGGGCATGATACCCATTTTATCATAATTTAGCCATTTCGTATATGTTTTTTCTGGAATCTCCTGACCAAAATAAGGAAAAATTCCCACACAGATCCTCCCCCAGGGCAATGTAAGATGCTCTCCCGGCTGCAGCTGCCAGCACCTCTCCTGTTCCCGGACAGTGGACTTTTTAATTTTGCCCACAAAGATTCCGTCATACTGGCGCAGCACACCATAACCTCTGGGAAGCTCCACATACTTTCCCACAGGCTTTTGCCCCAATTCCAACGCCTGACACACTTGAAGAGAAGTAAGATCCTTCCTCTGACCACAGACTTGCCCCATCAATACCAGCAATGCATACTCCTGCAGCACCCGCTCTTCCTCAAAAAAGGTTTCCTTCAGATGGCAGCCTCCTTCTGCCGGACTTTTATGGCGGCGCAGCACCTCTCCTGCCTGTTTCAAAAGGTACTCTTCAATCTTGCTTAAATACTCTGCTGTCCTTGCCATATGGGAAACGGCCTGTCCATTAATCTGTGCCTCCATTACCGGCAAAATCCGGTGCCTGATTCTGTTCCTGGTATAGGCATCACTATCGTTACTGCTGTCCCAAATATAAGGAATCTGTCTTTCCCCCAGATACTGCTCAATCTCCTGCCTCTTTAAGCACAAAAGAGGGCGAATCTTCTCTCCCTGTACTGGCTGAATCCCACAAAGGCCTCGAATACCTGTCCCACGACACAGGTGATGAATCATAGTCTCTGCCAGATCATTCTGGTGATGAGCAAGAGCAATTTTGGTTCCTCCCCAAAGCTCCTTCTGTCGGAAAAATGCTTCCATGCGAACTTGACGGCCGGCTTCCTCTGTCCCCATATGCCGCTCCCGGGCCACTTTCTCCACGTCATAAGAATATAGGACATACTCTACCTGTCTGTCCTTGCAAAGCTGCTCCACAAATTCAGCATCCCGTCTGGCTTCCACTCCCCTAAGGTTATGGTTGACATGAACCACACACAGCTCAAAATCCATGACACTGCGAAACTCCTCCAACAGACAAAAAAGCGCGACAGAGTCTGCTCCCCCGGATACCCCGGCAATTATCCTGTCGCCTGATTCCACCATATGGTGCTCATTCATATAGTTTAAAACCTTATCCTGCATGTTATCTCCTGTTTTTCCACAGCCCTGCCACCAGGACTGTCATATCATCCCGCGCTTTATAATCACAATAAGCAAGCACTCGCTCCAGAATTCCCCTGCCCAGCTCTTTCGGTGCCTGGCTGTGTACCTGCATAATAATCTCCTTCATGGTCTTCTCCTCCTGTCCCAGAGGTAATGCGTCCAGCACTCCATCAGTGACCATAATGAGAAAATCGCCGTGATACAGTTTTCTGGAGGTTGTCTCATAGTCAATCTGCTGCACCAACCCCACGGCCAGACTAGTGGAGGATATTGCTTCCACCCAATGATCCCTCTTAATAAAGGTGGTTGCAGCTCCTGCCTTCAGGAAATTACAGATACCTGTGTACAAATCCACAGTACAGATATCCATGGTGGAAAACATTCCCTCATTTCCCTGGAGCAGCAATGAAGAATTCACCAGCTTTGCCGCAGTCTCTCTGGAGAATCCGGAATCGATGAACTGTTCAATTAATTCTACCACAACTTCACTCTCTCTACACGCGTCAATTCCAGAGCCCATGCCGTCGGAGAGGCACATGAGAAATTGTCCCTCGTCCTCCAGACTGCAGGAGAAATTATCTCCGGACACTCTCTCCTTCTCCTTGGTGATCCTTGCCGCGCCGTGGAGTATCTGATATTTCATGGCTTCGATAAAATGTACCGTGTGATAATCGGAATTCAAAGTACAGCGGCTCTCCGAAGAAGCTGTCATGGCACAGTCACAGACCTGAGAAATCACTGACGCCACCTCACTCATAGACACACACTGCCCGCTCCTGGAGCGCATGGTCAGATAAATCTGCTTCTTGCCTTCCTCCTTGTCCAACATCCACACATTTTTCACGATGACATGATGCTTCTTTAATTTCCTGCGAAGCTCTTCCTCAAAATCCTCATCGGGCTGAATGATATCATAGAGATCCTCCGCCACCATAGTCATCATATGGGAAATCTCGGTAAGCTGTTCTGCCACCGCCAGACGATTCTCAATCATCTTGTTATTCCAGATCAGATTCTGCTTCTCTCGATAAAATTCCTGACTGGTCTCCTGGTAAAATTGATTGGGACGGACACACTGGCCCAGCCACTCTCCCTTGGATTTTCGAATCAGCTCTTCCTGTCCGCTTTCGATGGAACGAATCAATTGATACGCACTTTGGTAAGTCTGCGCGCCGCTCTGTTTCCAGCACATATCCCGCTGGTGACAAGTCTCGCACATCTTGTGATGAACCTCATGGAATATTTTCTCTACTTGTACATTACTCAGATAGTCCTTACGATAGGGCATTCCATAATACGTCTCCGCCAGCTTCTGAAAAGACTTGGCATACTTCTCCACCCGCTCCTTCTGCGGATGATCCTCATACAGTGCGTTCACTTCACCATTTGACAAGCTGCGTCCTGCCAAAATAGTTTTTGCCATGTCCCGTATAATCAGCATGGCGCTGATGACGAGCATGGCAATAATCCATTCCTGCATCTATGTCCCCCTCCCAATTAATATAAATCCATATACTGTCCGGCAGCCAGACAATACATAAGCTGTTAACTGGGAATTATAGAGGATTGTATTCAAATATTTTGTCAAAGGCTGTAAGCAAGATCTATATTTTTACCGGGAAAATTCTACAAGATTTATGCCAACCAGACACACACTAATTCGCGGTATCTTCCTTTTCCTGGAAGACAATCTCATTGTCCTTCACAAGACCAAGCTTCTCTCTTGCAACTTCCTCAGCATAGGCATCTGTCTTCATGTATTCCTTCAGTTCATCAATTTCCTCGGTGCGGGCCTGTTCCTCTTCAATCTCCTCTTTTAAGGCGGCTTCCTTCTCATCATACATTGCCAGTTGATTTTTAAGAGAATTACCCTGAACCACCAATATGGCCAGCAGCATGGAAACCACGCAACCGATGGCAAACATACTCACTCTATTTCTCTTCCGATTCCTTATGGCTCTTTCCTTTTCCAACTTTATCTAACCTCTTTTTCCAAGACTCTCTGTGACCATTTACGAATGCATATATTGTGATTTTAACTCTTATTATGGAAGATCGCAACCTTTTTAACGGTTTTTTCACAATTTTTATGGGGAATCCGATCACCTTTACGGATAGTTTGACGAAAGCTTCGCTAATGGAAAAATGATACAACGCCATACCTGTCAAAATTCCCAGCATTGCGTAACTGCGGATAATTCCGTCATTTTTCTGATACATCATGGCAAAAATGTATATTCCCCCCGCAATCCAGTAGCAAAAGTCCACTACTGCCACTGTCACACTTTTGTGAGGGATCAGCTTTCGTAAAATCCGAATCCAGTCATAGATAAACAGAAGGCTTGCTCCAGCTCCCATTGAGCAAAAAAATAAGAGCAGCTCATGATTCATATAAGTGCTCATCTCTACTTAAACAACCTTCCCAACACAGATTCCTTCTTTCCATCCTGCATTCGGTTGTCCTCTGAATAAATCAGAGTATCCACCCTGCCGGAAATATCCACTTCACCTTTCTCCAGACTCAGCTGATTCACGTGAAGCTGGTCACCTTTGATAGTGATTTTCCCACATTGAGTGGCCAGCATGATCACCTTCTCGTCAAAAGAAATCACATCCAGCACTCCGGACACCATCCCCGACTGTCTGTTGGATAATATGATCTTATGTGTCTGCAGGGTTTTCTTCTCTTCCAAAGAATCCCTCCCGGGTTTTGTCTTTACACCATTTTATGAAGAAAAACCTGCATATATGCCCCTTCTATTACGATATATACCGATATAAGCTTTCCACTTCTTCTTTCTTAACCGTTTCCTTTAATTCCAGAACCTCCACTTTTGTGGTTCTTGTTCCGAATTGAATCTCGATCACGTCTCCCACTTTCACCTTTAAAGATGCCTTGGCTGGCTTTCCATTAACCATAACTCTCCCTGCATCACAGGCTTCATTTGCCACGGTGCGTCTTTTAATCAGACGAGATATTTTCAAAAATTTGTCTAATCTCATAATAACCTCTTCACCATACTGCATACGTTAATATACAAGAAGAACCTCCGATGGAGGTTCTTCTGCACTCGTATATCTTATTACACAGAAATCAATTATTTATCATTTACCAAATCTTTTAAAGCTTTACCTGCTTTGAATTTCGGAGCCTTGGAAGCTTCGATTGTCATAGTCTCACCAGTCTGAGGATTTCTGCCCTCTCTTGCTGCTCTTTCAGAAACTTCGAATGTACCAAAGCCAACTAACTGCACTTTACCGCCTTTTTTTAATTCATCTGATACAACATCAACAAAAGACTTTAATACAGCCTCAACGTCCTTTTTGGACAAGTTTGTCTTTTCCGCCATAGCCATAACTAATTCTGTTTTATTCATTGTATTTCCTCCTGTTTTTCGACTTAACGAGTTCCTCAGTATTCTCTATAAACTCTATCATCATTTATAAACCTTTTGTAATGCTTTGTCAAGGTTTTTAGCAGTATTGAGCCAGTTGTCTCATATTTTTTATTCTTTCACTGCCGACGATTGTTTTTCTCCTGTTTCTCCCGGGCTTTGATTTCATCCCAGGTCAACAATGTATCCTGTGAATTTGCACCCATCTTACTTCCAAATACGCGGGGATGACGCCGTATCATTTTTTCCGAAATCCCCTGAATCACATCATCAATGGTGAAAATGCCTTTTTCCTCGGCTATGACACTGTGTATCATCACCTGAAACAGCAGATCACCCAGTTCCTCACAAAGATTGTCCCAGTCTCCGGTAGAGTCATAGATATCAATACCTTCCAAAACTTCTTCTGTCTCTTCAACCAGATATTTTTTCAAGGACTGGTGCGTCTGTTCCCGATCCCAGGGACAGCCATCCTTACTTCGAAGCTGCTCTACAATTTTCTGAAAGTCCTGAAATGTGTATTTTTTCTCCATGCAGTCCATTTGATTTCCTCTTACATTTTATACAAGCTTATAAAAATGTCTAGGCAAGTTTTGCCATAATATCATCTACCATTGCCAGAACTGCTTTTCCTAAAGCTGCTGACTTCTCGTCTGCATCTTCCAGAGAAGTTCCCTTGATTCCATAGTAGAATTTAACCTTTGGCTCTGTGCCGGATGGACGTACGCAAACCCATGCATCATCTGTCAGTTCGTAGTACAGAACATTGGAAGATGGAAGGCCGGTCGGTGTAACCTCTCCTGTTTCCAGATCCTTGATGGTGTCTGCTTTGTAGTCACGTGCTACGGTCACTTTGTAATCACCGATCTGCACAGGTGCATTGCTGCGGAGCTCATTTAAGATGCCCTGAATCTTCTCAAGTCCTTCAATACCCTTCAATGTAATGGACTTAATGTCATCTTTGTAGTAGCCATATCTCTCATACATGTCAACCATAGCATCCCACAGAGTCTTACCCTGAGTCTTATAGTAAGCTGCTGCTTCACACAAAGCCATAGTAGCCACGATAGCGTCCTTGTCTCTTGCGTAGGTTCCGATCAGACAGCCATAGCTCTCCTCAAATCCAAACAGATAAGTTCCTTTACCTTTCTGCTCAAAGCCAAGAATCTGCTGTCCGATGAACTTGAAGCCTGTCAGCACTTCGATAAGACGAACATCATAATATTTTGCAATGGCATCTGCCAGGTTTGTGGTAACGATTGTCTTGATCAGAGCGCCGTCTTCCGGCAGTCCCTGTAATGCTTTCTTCTGGCTGATCTCATACTCTGCCAGCAAGCATCCTGACATATTACCTGTCAGATTATGATAAACGCCGTCTTTATCCTTTACACGAACGCCAAGGCGGTCTGCATCCGGGTCTGTTGCCAATACCAGATCTGCATCGATTTCCTTAGCCAGCTTCAGACCAAGATCAAAGGCTTCGTCTGCTTCCGGGTTCGGATAGCTTACGGTTGGGAATTCACCGTCAGGCAGCTCCTGTTCTTTCACCACATGTACATTTTCAAATCCCAGTTCCTTCAAAATTCTTCTTGCAGGGATGTTACCTGTTCCATGAAGAGGTGAGTATACCACCTTTAAGTTTTTGCCTTCTGCTTCAATAGCGTCCATATGCAGTACCTGTTTTTTCAGCTCTTCCATATAAGCATCGTCTACTTCAGCGCCGATGACTTCATATACGCCTGCTGCTTTGGCAGCTTCTTCGTCCATAGTTAATACAGTATTGTAATCGGTAACTTTCTTAACTTCACCCATAATTCCAGAATCGTGAGGAGGTGTGATCTGAGCGCCATCTTCCCAGTATACTTTATATCCGTTGTATTCCGGCGGATTGTGGCTGGCTGTGATGTTGATACCTGCGATGCATCCCAGATGACGCAGTGCGAAAGAAAGCTCTGGTGTTGGTCTTAAAGACTCAAAGATATACGCTTTAATTCCGTTGGCTGCCAGGCAAAGTGCTGCTTCTTTGGCAAATTCCGGTGACATACGTCTGGAATCGTAAGCAATGGCAACACCTTTGCTCTCGCCGCCTACAGATTTAATGTAATTGGCAAGTCCCTGTGTAGTCTTACGAACTACATAAATGTTCATACGATTTGTACCTGCACCGATCACTCCGCGAAGTCCGGCTGTACCAAACTCCAGATCCATGTAAAAACGCTCTTTAATCTCGTTTTCATCGTTTTCAATCGCCTTCAGTTCAGCCTTGGTATCCTCATCAAAATAAGGATTCTCAAGCCACTCCTGATATACTTTCTTATAGTCCATTTATGTACCTCCCAATGTATTTTTATTTTCCTCTATTATATACCAAATGTTTGTAAAATGAAACCATTAATCATAAGTATCAAAGCAAATATGCACAAATTCCCGCCATGTTTTTTTCTGCTTCATCAATATACGTAATTTTTCCACATTTTTTTCTGAAATCCATGCTTTATTGTGAGAATAATAGTAGTTTGCCAACTTCCAGTATTTCTCGGGATAAGAAAATCTCAGCTTCAAATTCTCAAATTCTTCTTCGGACAAAGGGCGGTATCTCTCATAAGCTTTTAGCATCCGCTTGCCCATAACAGGATTCCAGTTGCATTTTTCAAGAATTTTTCTCATAAAACAATATAAATCTGTGACCTGAATGTCGTACTTCCATTTGTCAAAGCCTGTGATGGCCGTATAGTTTTGTCCCAGCAGTATGTGATGCTGGTTAAACTCCCCATGACAGATACGCCCTTCCGCCAAAGACCTTGCTCTTAAGCTGGCATATGAGGAGTTCCCCAATTCTTCCAATGCCTCCTCACCCCAGGCAAGAAATTCCTCCACACTATTTAAGTACTCTCGCTCAAAGCAGTTGCTTACCTTCTTTTTCCGTATAAACTTCTGGATTTTCCTAAGCTCCCGATTATGCCTTACGTACACCGTATCCAGCCCTTCCTCCACATAGTCTTCAATCACCGGCATATGCATTGCCTTATGTAGCTGCGCCAGACCTTCCACGCTTCTTAAGACATCTTCCTGAGTTCTGGTGTCACATTCCTTTCCCTCATACCAGAAACGGAGCACATAAGAATTCCCCTCACTATCTGTGGAGACCAATTCTCCCTCCCTGGTACAAATGGCAGCATCTACCAGAAGCCCTTCCTCTTCATGAAGCATTCCTAGAAGTTCCTGCTGCTTCTCCAGCCGCTTTCTGGAACCATTAAAGGGTCTTAAAATATAAAATCCATCGTTTGTCTGGCACATCAGTGCCCCTCTTCCACGGTAGGAATTTTTAACGGTCAATCCATATTGTTCCATTACACTCAGTCCATAATCATACAAAAGACAGTCCCCCTCACTATTTGTTTCTGCGTACTTTCTATTCTATGAGTTGGACCGTCTTCCCATGTCACTGTTTCATTATTTTTTTTACACAATTCTGCAAGTATTCTGTCTCATTACGCTCAGGATATTCCAGTACCATTTGCAAACATTCCTGCAGGCACTGACCGATTTGCCGTCCGGGAACCATGCCCATGGCAATCAGGTCATTGCCTGTAATCTTTAACTGTTTTAGCTGATAGCACTGTCCCGATTTTATCACTTCCTGATAAACAGAGCGAAGCTCCTCCACCGGATGACGGTATTCCTGGAATGTCAGAAGATCTTCCAGCAGGTCGTCTCCAATTTCGTTTAAAGCCATTCTCATGTCAAGCTGTTCTGGCTGAATGTCGCGGTGATACCATTTAATCAGCCGTCCCACCATGGAAATGGTGTCGTTGTCAAATTTCAGACGACGAAGAACTTCTTTGGCCTTTTTCTCCCCAAGAGGCAGTAAAAGGGCGGCCAGACGAAGCCTCTTATCTCTGGGAACCTTAAGAAGATGCTGTAGCGTTTCTTCTTCCACCTGCGAAAGCTCTGGAAGAATCACATCCAGTATACCTGTCTCTGCAAGAAGCCCAATATAGTGGGGATTAGCTGAAACTAAAAGCTTCACCAATTCTACCTGAATCCGCTCCTGACTGACGTGAACCAGGGTAGGCGCCAGGCTGGTAAGGGCTTCCTTTGTCTTCCCCTCGATGGCAAAGCCCAGTTGGGCAGAGAAACGAACTGCCCGCAAAATTCTCAGAGCATCCTCCGTAAATCTCTCCCGGGGATTTCCCACACAGCGGATAATCTTCCTCTGCATGTCTTCCATACCGCCGAACAGATCCACCAATCCACTTTGCTGATTATAAGCCATTGCATTGATGGTAAAATCACGGCGCATCAAATCCTCCGAAAGCTGAGATGCATAGGCCACTTCTGTGGGATGACGATGATCCTGATATTCTCCGTCAATCCGATAGGTGGTCACTTCATAACCGTCATCACCTAAAAGGACGGTGACCGTACCATGCTTAAGGCCCGTGTCCACCGTCCTTCGAAATAATTCCTTTACTTCCTCCGGCTTTGCCGAAGTGGTGATATCCCAGTCATCCGGAGTTCGAGCCAAAATAGTATCCCGGATACAGCCTCCCACGGCATAGGCTTCATAGCCGTGGTAGCTTAATGTATCTAAAATCCTCGTTACTTTGGGTGGGATTTGTAATTTCATTCTAGAACTCCTTTTTAATAAAATGCTTCTTAATAAGCCTTGCCCCAGTAAACCATTTTCTTGGCTGGTTTACCGCAGCAGATACATACGTCGGAAATCTGCTCCTGCTCAAATGGAATACAGCGTGAAGTTGCCTGAGTGTCCTCTTTGATCTTATCTTCACATTCCTGACATCCGCACCACATTGCTTTCACAAACCCTGGTTTTTCTTCTACGGTCTGTTTGAATTCTTCGTAGTCTTTTGCCACATACGTGTGAGCCTCTCTGTGTGCTCTCGCTCTCTCCAGCATTTCTGTCTGCATGATATCCAGGATTTCCTGAGTCCTGGCAGCCAATTCCTCTAATTTCACAACTGTCTTTTCTCTTGTGTCTCGACGAACAACCACTGCCTGACCGTTCTCAATATCCTTAGGACCGCACTCAATACGTACCGGAATTCCTCTCATCTCCTGCTCAGAGAATTTCCATCCCGGACTCTTATCACTGTCGTCCACTTTTACGCTTAATCCGGCTGCTTTCAGAGCTGCACAGATTTCGTCCGCCTTCTCCAGAACACCCGCCTTCTTCTGCTGGATCGGAATCACCATTACCTGTACTGGTGCGATTCTGGGAGGAAGTACCAAACCGCTGTTGTCACCATGTACCATGATGATGGCACCGATCATACGTGTAGTCATTCCCCAGGAAGTCTGGTGAACATACTGTAATTTATTTTCCTTATCCGTGTACTGGATACCAAAAGCTTTGGCAAATCCGTCGCCGAAGTTATGGCTGGTACCGGACTGCAATGCCTTACCGTCATGCATCAAAGACTCAATGGTGTAGGTTGCCTCTGCACCTGCAAATTTCTCCTTGTCTGTCTTTTTTCCCTTAACAACCGGGATTGCCAGAACCTGCTCACAGAAATCTGCATAGACATTTAGCATCTGAATAGTTCTCTCTTCTGCTTCCTCAGCAGTTGCATGTGCCGTATGGCCTTCCTGCCACAGAAATTCTCTGGAACGAAGGAATGGTCTTGTGGTTTTTTCCCAGCGAACTACAGAACACCACTGATTGTATACCTTCGGTAAGTCTCTGTGAGACTGAATATCTCTTGCATAGAAATCGCAGAATAAAGTCTCTGATGTGGGGCGCACGCAAAGTCTCTCCTGAAGAGGCTCCAGACCGCCGTGTGTGACCCATGCAACTTCCGGTGCAAAGCCCTCCACATGATCCTTTTCTCTCTGAAGCAGACTTTCTGGGATGAACAGCGGCATGTAAACATTTTCCACACCGGTCTCTTTAAAGCGTCTGTCCAGCTCATTCTGGATATTCTCCCAGATTGCATAGCCGGCTGGCTTGATGACCATACATCCTTTTACGCTGGTGTAATCCACCAGTTCTGCTTTTTTCACTACATCCGTATACCATTGGGCAAAATCTTCATCCATAGATGTAATGGCTTCTACTAATTTCTTATCCTTTGCCATAATAACATTCTCTCCTCGTTTCTTATGTTTTACACACGAAATGAAATTTCTCTTCCCGTGCGATTATATTTATAATAACGCACTCCCGCCGCATCCAGCATCCGCTTGGAAGCTATGACAGACGGCGTGTCTGCGTATTTATCGCAATCATAAACAATGGTCTTGATTCCTGACTGAATAATCGCCTTGGCACATTCATTACAGGGGAACAAGGATACATACAATTTAGCTCCCTCCAGGCTTCCTCCCCGGTAATTTAAAATGGCATTTAGCTCACTGTGGGTCACATACAGATATTTCGTATCAATGGGCTCCCCTTCTCTTGCCCAGGGAAAGGCATCGTCAGAACAGCCAATGGGAAATCCATTGTATCCCATGGACAATATCTTATTGTCCTCACTGACAATGCAGGCACCCACCTGAGAATTGGGGTCCTTGGACCTCATTCCTGATAAAATAGCAACCCCCATAAAATATTCATCCCAGGAAATATAATCTTTGCGTTTCTCGCTCATACTTCATCTCCTGTCTGCAGCATCAGCCTTTATTTTGTTTCGTATCCAGGCTCAATCTGGCTGATTCTTCGAATGTGTCTCTCGTCATTGGAAAATGGTGTATCCAGGAAGGTGTCCACAATTTTTTCTGCCAGCCCTGTTCCCAGTACACGTGCTCCCATGGCCAGTATGTTGGCATCGTTATGCTCTCTGGTTGCCTGAGCGCTGAAACAGTCGCTGCACAATGCGCAGCGGATTCCCGGTACTTTGTTGGCTGTGATAGAGATTCCAATACCAGTTCCGCAGATTAAGATTCCTTTCTCGCACTCTCCGGTTACCACTGCCTCTGCCACCTTTTTGGCATAGATAGGATAGTCTGTGGAAGCCGGCGTGTCGCATCCAAAATCCTTATATTCCAATCCTCTTTTTTCCAGATGTTTCATAATATCCTGTCTTAATTCGTAGCCGCCGTGATCACTTGCAATTGCTATCATAATACCTTTCTCCTTTTCTCTGACTGATATTTTTATTCTTCATTTTGTTCAGGGACAGTGATAACTGTATGCCCTGCCGCTTTTAATAATCGGTTCATAATCGCCTGCCCCATTTTCGGCGTATGAAACGCTTCTGAGTAGATGGAAGAGACTGCTAACTGGTCAAACTGACGAAGCACTTCATAGAGATGCAGTGCAATGGTCTCTTCTTCTTCTCGCTTTCCAATACTTTTTACGATTCCCCCTCTATACTGATCCATGCTCTCGTCCGTAGCTATGATTCCCACCTGTCTTCCTTCTGCCTGAGCCTTTGCGGCTAAATGGTTGATGGTATGAATTACCCGATTTTCCTCTCCTTCCACAATCGCCAGAGGAGCTTTAGGAGCGTAGTGACGGTATTTCATGCCGGGTGCCTTGGGCCGAACGTGTTCATTTTCGGGAATAAGCCCTTTGTCCATATTCACCTGTCCGATGCATTCTGCAATCATCTCCTGGGTAATGTAGCCAGGCCGCAGGATAGTGGGGACCTCTTCAGTAAAATCCACGATGGTGGATTCGATTCCGATTCCTACCATACCGCCGTCGATGATCATGTCTATATTCTCTCCCAGATCTTCTGCCACGTGAGCTGCTGTGGTTGGACTTGGTCTGCCGGAGCGGTTGGCGCTGGGTGCTGCCACGTATCCTCCGCCTGCCTCAATGAGTGCCAGAGCTGCCGGATGATTTGGCATCCGAACGGCTACACTGTCTAAACCACCGGTGGTTTCCAAGGGAACTTTTTCGTTTTTGGTGAATATCATAGTTAAAGGACCTGGCCAGTACTTTTCTGCAAGTATTTTAGCCTTTTCCGGAATTTCCTGTACAATGGATTCCAGATGGTCCATATCGGCAATGTGAACAATCAGTGGATTGTCTGACGGGCGTCCTTTTGCCTGGTATATTTTCCCCGAGGCCCGGGCATCCAGAGCGTTGCCTCCCAAACCATAGACTGTCTCCGTGGGGAAGGCTACCAGACCGCCTTTTTTGAGGATTTCTCCGGCCTGCTTAATTTCCTTCCGGTTAATATTCCTGGAATCTATTGTTATGATTTTTGCTTTCATTATCTGCCTTTCTATTTTACACGATTTTTTCGTAGATTTCCACTCCTATTTGTTTTGTCTGACAGACGGTACGTCAGGAGGGTTCTGGCTTTTTTGCAACTTTTCTATGTTGAAATATACTCTTGCTTTTTATTGTACCTGTATGATGACTGCTCCATTGTCGAAAACCACTTCTCCAAGGGTTCGCAGAAGAGATTCATTTAGGTTGAGGTATTTTTCCCGTTCCTGGGTCCCTATGAAGATGTAAGATATATTGAAGTAATCCAGCAGCTCCTGAACCTGAGTGGAATCGGTGGAGGTGTAGATGGTTTCAATCTGGCTGGATTTTTCGTTCAGGTCGGCAGTATCGTTGCGCCAGAGCCACTCATGGACGTACCAGCCCATCACTGTGGGAAGTCCTGTCATGGCAGATACCCGCTCGTAGTCAGAGTAACTGTCGCCGTTGGCTTCCAGAACCACCGGACGGCCGTTAACATTTTCATTGAGCCAACGAATAGCTGCGGCATCTTCCGGAAAGTCCGTTTCCAAAAACAGTGTGGCATCCAGAGTCTGATAGCCACTTCGGTCAAATATGTTTCCGAACCAGGAATGAACTGCATTTCCGACGTAACCAAAGGTGGACAGCAGGATACAGGTCATAAGAATTCCGAAAGTTTGCTGCAGTCTCTTTTTGCGAGCGGTGATAAAACGTGTCAGCATGTATGCCATAGCCATTCCGAAAAGGATATATGCCTGATAGGTCAGTTTAAACATAGTGTTGGAGCGGGCCGAAGTTTCTTCGTAAATATCTCTGACATAGACAATTTCCGGTATGATAATCAGGCCAATGGCACACAGTCCCAGGATTACGATGTACAGATCCGGGAATGGAGTGTCTCTGAAAAATTGTCCCAGAGGTGTTTTGATCATTCCGTAAATATAGGTCAGAATGAATACCGCGCAGATGATTACCGGCAGTGCCCACAGTACACAGAGCTGATAAAAAGCGGAATGGTTCTGTGACAGTACAATGCCCTGCGCCATACTGCTGTTGAAATTCAGATTAAAGGGCAGTGCTGCCAGAACAGAAATTGCCAGTACTTCCAGCCATTGTGCCACACTCCATCCAACACCGAGGCGCATCCGCTCTGAATAGCGTTTCAGGTTGCCAAAAAACAGTGTGCCACAGATCACTACATAATAAATGGCAAAGTCCCAGGTGTTGGAGAACTGGAAAATTCCAAGCAGCAATCCGCAGAGGAATACCACAGGCTGTAAATAGCTTTTACCTTTGTTATTGCGAAGCCATCCGTAAAGCACTCCTACCACGGTCAGTACAAAAAAGACATTAATCATATGGGCGTGCAAATCTCCCAGCACGAAAGAATATGACGGAAATTCATGAATGGTCCGATCCATGGTGTCCGGGTCATGGCCAATGTAGCGAGTTGCATTGGGAAACCAGTAGCGTGTCTCTTCGGTCTTCGCTCCATTGATTTTGTGAATCAGCGGAATAATTTTGCTGTAAATGATGTAGTGCATGTTACCGCTTAGGGATACGGCACCACCCGCCAGCAAACCACCCAGAGTTCCTGTGATTTCCGGATGTCTTTGTTCTTCCTGATTCATCCGGTCTCTTAGCATCTGGCGCACCAGAGAGAATGGCAATACAAAAGCAAAGGCTGCAATCAACGTACGCATGAGATTGTACGTAATCTCCACACTGGTTGTGGTAAGCTTCGTCAGAAATACTGCGAAATATTGTCCACCGTAGTAATAATTCATGGTCTCCTGAGAGTACCACATATCAATAGCTGGCAATGTGGTGCTTTTCATCATGGATTGCATAAAACCAAAGTCCATAAATTTCTCTGTGCCGTAAGCAGCTGGTCGAAATCCTGCCACGTAAGTCCAGAGCAGAAACATGACAAAGAAAATAACTTCTTCCCGGAAAATCAGATTACTTCCCTTTTCCGGCAGAATATCCATCCGGTTACGACGAAGCTGCAGCGCCAGCCAGAGATTTACAATCATACAGATTAAGGTGACCACCATGCAGGTTAGAGTGGTAAAGGGAAAAAACTTTAACACCACCACCAGCCAGGTCAAATATCCGCTGACTGCCACACCAATAACCTTGGAAAACATCCAGCCTTTGTCATCGTACTGAGAAAACAGTAATGAAGTAATAGGCATGAAAGTACAGCCTAACATCCAGATCACTGCCCACCAGATCACAAAGGTGGAAAAGTCCGGTCCCAGCAGAACATAAGCTCCCCCCAGCAGAGACACACCAATCAGGATTTTCACAATGGCTTGCTTTATGATTGTGTTTTTGTCCATATTGAATATTACCCTTCTAAATTTTAAAGTATTGTCTTACAGTTGTTATTTTGGAGCGCAGCTCCTGTTTCGCTCTCTACTATAGCACAAAAAAAGAAAAAAGTCATAAATACTATGACTTTTTTCTTGCAAGATGACATGCATTTTTATTTTCCATAGAAGATACTTAAGAATACCTGCACGAACAGGTTCCCGTCATAGAGCGTACTTAAGAATATGTCCTGTTCAATCATTGCCATACACTGTGCTCCCCAGGAGGTATTACAGAATATGGTCATCACCAGTAATACAATCCATACTACCAAAATTCCCCGAAGGCCTCCGATGACAATTCCTGCCAGATGATTGAATCCCCGAATCACCGGAAGGCGTGCAATCAGGTTCAAGGCATGGGCAATCATATGTATTCCCACGGATGCCAGAAAATAAGACAGGAAAAATCCGATACCGTTGGTGATTATCACCGCCAGGTAATCTGCCAGATACTCTGCAAAAGTATCCACCAGAAGATACTGGTACACCTGAGAGGTGTTGTTGTCTGTCATATTTTCTTTTAAGGCATTGGGCAGCGGAAGACTGTCAATCACCGCCGATTGAACCTGTGCACCCGCTCCCTCGCCTGTCTCAAGCTGTTGGCTGATAGACTCCTGGCACTGTTCCTGAATCATGGAATATACCGGAGTCTCCTCTTTCAGATAGTCCGTCACATAAGGATTAATAACCCAAACCACTACTATGGACAATACCACAAACATCAAGGATACCACTTCCCGAACGAATCCCCGTCGGTATCCCATGGTGCAGGACATCATAATAAAAGCTGCTGCCGCAATTCCAAGCCAAGTCATAATCCCGCCCCTTATTTAAATTTGATGGTTCTCAGTCCATTGTCCAGTACAAGCACGTATTTATTCATTCCCACCTTGAAAAAGTCATTGATACTGCCTTCATCAATGTTGCCGTTGTATTTTTCCACACCATTAGTGGTTATCACGCATACCTGAGAGTCGTTGTGCATTACGATAGCGCCATTACTCATACGAATACTGGTATAAGCAATATTGAAATCCCTGGTAAATTTCACATGTCCGGAAGTATCGTATACATTCATAGTGTACAGCTTCTCTTTGTCATCATTTTTAAACACCAGACCAATGTTTTCCGCGTCATGGAAGGTACTGACGATTTCATGCTCTACGGTCACATTCGCACTTTCCTTTGGAATCTGCTTGCCCGTAAATATGCTGAAACCATCATCTCTAAATGCCACCGATGTGGAAGAATCCAGATATTCAATCTGAGGAATCACAACTCCCTGATACTGGTAACCGCTTACGATATTGTCAACCTGGTTCTGACCTGCTGTGGCAAAATTGTAAAATGTCACATAACTGGTGGTATCCTCGCCGCTGACAAATTGATAAGATACCTGTCTCTTATACACATCTCCGAGCCCACGAGACTACGCTGCAT
>CAMQZX010000056.1 GCA_947039785.1 uncultured Lachnospiraceae bacterium
TCTTAAAATAATCGTCCGCAGCCTTTGTATCCTCATTTCCCATGCACTGCCCAATAACTGTTATGAACACAGGCCCCATAGCAACTCCCGCCAGGGCTGCCAGCGACCAGTATGGAAAAAATCGTAGAGAATGATAGAAGCTGACTGGCAGATTCTCCGGCGTCATCATTTGACTTTCTACCGATATACTGGCTGATCACAACTGCGCCTCCGGACGCTAATGCTGTAAACAGATAAATAAAAATGGTATTAAACTGATTCACCAGAGAAACGCCGGATACCGCGGCTTCTCCGGCATAGCTGACCACCAGTGTATCTGCCATTCCTACAAGCATCACCAGCAGTTGCTCTAAAAACAGGGGAATAATCATTGCTTTCAAACTCTCGTTTGAAAACAGAGTCGCTTGCTGATCCATGCTCTTTCCTCCGCTAAGGTTCTTGCTTTTTATTCAATATTAGGGTTACATTGTTAGATACGGTAATCTTTCTAATCCTTTTCATGGCATAAAAACTGATGAAAACCCAAAATCCCATCATGGCGATATATTCTGTAAATACAGATACCGCACTCTGCTCAAAATCAAAGAACACAAACTCTTGTTTCAGGAACATATAGGGTACAATATTTCCCTTATGGAAACAGTACACTCCATACCCTGCGATAAAAACTACTATAAAACGCATCAGCCATACGGACACAGCGGGCATTTTCTTTCCACCCCAAAGTCTGCCGAACATTCCAAGGATCATGCTCCAATGAAAACCTAAATGAATACTCATCAGCACAAATCCCCAATAGGATGCCGCCAGGTGCATCGTTCTTGCTGTTGCCATTGGCCCATGGATAGACAGTTTTGCAAATACATGACGGGACATCACGATTCCGCTGAATCCCAAACACAGCATCGAAGCAAGAACACTGATATTGATGATTACCTGCATTACCCGCAGCAGGGTATATTTTCCTTTAAACAAGGCTCCATACCACCTGATATTCAGAATGTTATGCAGCAGAAACAGTACCAGCATTCCTGTGCCAAACCACTCATGAAGCTCCTGCTCGGTGATTTGATAAGCCATCAGAAGAAGGAGCAGCACTGTCATCGATAAGTCAATTCCCATTTTAATTTTCATTTTCGGTTTCAAACGGCTTTTCCTCCTTCCTCTGGCGATAAGTCCATTACCCGATATTTTGACTATTCTTCAAAGTTTAAGCCGAGGCTGTTTACCCATTCCATCACAGTATCCTGGGAATCGCTGCCGTTTAAGCGTCTGCCGGAAAGCCATGTCGCACCGCTTGTAAACTGTTCCAAATTGGATGCGCTGGAACCAATGCCGCTGCCACCGGAAGTGCAGAAAGGAACAATGATTTTACCGGAGAAATCATAGCTCTCCATAAATGTGCTGATGATTGTCGGTGCAGATCGCCGCCAACATTCTCCGCTATCATGTTAGCGACATATTCCGTTGTACCATAACGAAGATCACCATTTATTACGATGCTTGCCGAGGATGTGGCATCCACATTAGAGGGATATTCCGTATTCCCCCATCGTGAGAAATAGACAATTAAAGTGTTATTTGCCGATTGTCCGCTTTCTGTGCTTTCAGGCTCCAAAACTGCTTCGGACGCTGAAATGCTTTCTTGCTGAGAAAATGGGTTTATGGTTTGTCCGCCGCTTTCCTGCGATGGTTCTTCTTTGCTACAAGCGGTCAGCAAAAAAAGCAGAGAAAATGTGAGCAGCACAGATTGTATTCGTTTCATAGCCTTCCTCCTTTATTGCTGCTCCTTTATTTTGCAGATCATATAATCGACTGCATCAAGGGACTGCTGTTTTCCATGTATTTCTTCAAGTAATTTATACCGATATTTTCGCAGCATCCTTATCTGCATTCCCTGATCTTCACACCCAGAAATTTTCGCAATTTCTTCCTGATTCAATCCGACTTTTGCAAGGGAATAATAATCTGTTTTCATGAAATGGCACTCCCTCCCAAATAAAAAATGTAGGTGCAGAAATTGAAGCTGCTTGCTTCATCTCTACACCTACATTTTAATTTTTTGCTTAGACTATATCAAATGCTTAGTTTCTATTGCCTACCAATGCTTAAAAAGCATTGGATGTGTTCGATAAATTTTGTGGAAGCTAAGCTAAACGGCTGACCACGTTTCCATGCCAATACACTCGTTGCTGTAAGCGCCGGATCAAGCGGTCTATATGTAACCTTTGATTGATCCCAGAAGGGCAAAGAACCTTCTATTACCAGTGAATATGCCAGTCCACCATTGACCATAATTGCACTGTTCGTACTTAAATTGCTAGTAAAAACAACGTTCAATTTCTCATAATAGCTGCCAAACCAACTTGCTAACTCACTCTGTATATTCATACGTCGTGGGAGAATCAAGGGCAATGCAGACAAATCCTTTGCCGTTACAACATCTTTTTCAGAAAGCGGATCATCTGGGGGTATTAGAACCACCCATTTTTCTCTTATATTCAAGCGGATAAAATCGTACTTTTCCATATCAATCGGCTCAAGAAGCAAGCCAATATCTAGTAACCCCTTATCCATTTGTTCCTTTACCAAATCTGCCGTGGCTGTAAAAATATCAAAAGTGACACGAGGATATTTTTGACGAAAGGCATCAATCAATTCCGGAAGAAGCTGCACAGCGGCCATTTCTCCGCAGCCAATGGAAATTTTACCTTCCACCTGTTCCTCCTGCTCCACCAATTCCTTTTCTGTCTTATCCACGAGCTGCAAAATTTCTTCTGCACGGCGGCGAAGAAGGATTCCCTCATTAGTCAATTTAATCTTCCGTGTTCCTCTGTCAAACAACTTTACACCTATTTCTTCCTCCATTTGTGCAAGCTGACGGGAAAGTGTTGGCTGTGTGATGTGCAAAACTTCCGAAGCCTTCGTTATGCTTTCTTCCCTAACTACAGTCAGAAAATAGCGAAGAACTCTGATTTCCATACGTGAACTCCTTTCGATTGTATTCATGCCTTGGCAAGCAAATTGTATCATATTTATGCCTTTTAGGCAAGGCACCTGAGCTTGCAACAGAATATCTGGCCGGAGCAGTTCTTTTGGGAGCAGCGCCTTGCACCGCTATGGTATTTGTATGGAGCACCTTAACGAAAGGAAATCCTGCGTATACAGTAGTCCAGGTTGCAACCAATGATATCATCATATTGTTTGCTTTTGTCCCAATCGTGAAATTCCTTCTTGGAGTATCAAAGGTAAGTGTTCCTTATAGTACACTTTTTATCAGCGTGATCCTTTTTGTGGTCATTCCTCTTGCAGGAGGTATCCTGACAAGAATCCAGGTTGTAAAAAACAAAGGATTGGAATATTTTGAAGGCACTTTCATTCATAAATTTGATAATGCAACAACGATAGGACTGCTTCTGACCCTGGTGCTGATCTTTGCTTCACAGACAGAAGTAATCCTTTCCAATCCTATGCATATCCTATTGATCGCAATACCTTTAACGATTCAGATCGTGATGATCTTCCTGATTGCTTATTTTGCAGCAAAGATTGTGAAACTTCCGTATTGTCATGCAGGTGATCGAAGATAAGGTGTTGCAGCTGAAGGAAAGACTGGGAAGTAGAAATTAATGTAACCATTGACATTACAACTAAATGATGATATATTTCTTGATGTAACAAAGAAGATTACATTAAAGAAGAGGCCAATTCTTTGAGATAAATAATGAATGTCAATGGAGGACAACACGATGAATAAGGTAGTAGAATTTTTACAGGCAAATCCAGTACAGTATCTTGCAACCGTAGGCAGAGATGGAAAGGCAAAATGCCGTCCATTCATGTTCTGTTTTGAGAAGGAAGGAAAACTCTGGTTCTGTACTAACAATACAAAGGATGTTTATCAGGATATGCAGGCAAATCCGGAGATCGAGATTTCTGTTTCCTCTCCTGAATATGCATGGATCCGTCTTGCAGGCAAGGCAGTATTTGAGAACAATATGGAAGTTAAGGAAGGCTGCATGGCTAATCCGATCGTAAAGGGACAGTATCAGACAGCGGAGAATCCAATCTTTGAGGTATTTTATCTTGAGAATCCGCATGGCATGATCGCAGACTTTTCAGGAAATCCACCTTACGAGTTCTAAAAAATCTGTACCTGGCCTTGCAGTGAAATGTTGCAGGGCTTTTGCTGTAAAATAGGAGCTATAAATATGTGTGATACAAAGTATTTTAAGGTGTTAGTAGAAGAAATTCATTCCACCACAGTTGCAACAATAGGAACAGATGGCCACCCTCAGACAAGAGTCATTGACATGATGCTCTATGATGAAAATGGAGTATACTTCCTGACTGCAAAAGGAAAAGCTTTTTACGATCAGCTGATGGATCAGCAGTATATTGCAGTATCAGCAACAAAAGATAAGAAGGCTGTGTCACTTCGTGGCAAAATCAAAAATATCGGTTATGAAAAACTAGATGAGATCTTTGAGAAGAATACCTATATGCAGAAGATCTATCCGAATGATACCAGAGCTGCGCTGCAGGTGTTCCAGCTTTATGAAGCACAGGGTGAATTTTTTGATATCAGCGATCCGTCCAATATTGTGAGGGAGAGCATCGTCATTGGAAATGTAGAAGTCGTAAAGACAGGATATTTCGTAGGTGAAGAGTGTATCGGATGCAAGCTGTGCTATTCGGTCTGTCCACAGAAATGCATTGATACTACAAAGAAACCGGTGGAAATCGATCAGAATCACTGCTTGCATTGTGGAAGATGTGCAGAAACCTGTCCAAAACAGACGATCAAGAAGGTGGGATAAGTTTTGAATCAGAAGGAAAGACGAAGATATTTGATAGAAAATCTACTGAAGGAGCAGCCAAGATATCGGAAAATGATGATCCCTGGCAGAGAAGATGAACAGAGACAGCTTCTTCGCTCTCTGATGAATATCCGTATGGCGGATGCAATCAGCGATGAGTTCCTTGAGATACAGGATGATTATTTATCGGAAGTCAGAGAAGAAAAAGGAATCGTATCGATTACTGACATGAAAGAGATTCAGACGGATCTCTATATCTGGAAGGGCGATATTACAAGATTAGCTGTAGGTGCCATTGTCAATGCAGCAAACAGCGGTATGACTGGATGCTATCAGCCTTGCCATAACTGCATTGATAACTGCATTCACACCTATGCAGGAATCCAGCTGCGCTTAAAATGCAATGAGATCATGGAAGAACAGGGTTATGAAGAACCGACAGGCCGGGCAAAGATTACGCCTGCGTATAATCTCCCATGTGATCATGTGATTCATACAGTGGGGCCAATCGTAAGTGGAGGACTGACGAAGAGACATGAAGAATTATTGAAATCATGTTATCGAAGCTGCCTTGAGATTGCAGAGGAAAATGGTGTGGAAAGCATCGCTTTTTGTTGTATCTCCACAGGTGTTTTCATGTTTCCAAATGAGAGAGCTGCAGAGATTGCAGTGTAGACTGTAAAAGACTATAAGAACGAGAAAAATAGCAGTATCAAGGTGATCTTTAATGTGTTCAAGGATCAGGATGATACGATTTATCATAAAATATTAGGATAATAGGTGTATGAAGGTGATCAGATTTCCAAATAAGAAAATAACATTTGAATCATTTCTTTGCGGTATGCCAGCAAGGGATTATATCAATCAGGAAACCGCCTATG
Source organism: uncultured Lachnospiraceae bacterium (assembly GCA_947039785.1). GTDB lineage: Bacteria > Bacillota > Clostridia > Lachnospirales > Lachnospiraceae > JALFVM01. The sequence goes on from CAMQZX010000056.1 coordinate 5,702, forward strand.
AGGAGCAGATCAAGCAGGCTGCGAAGATGATTAAGGATGCAGATTATGTACTCCTTGGAGCTGGGGCTGGTATGAGTACGGCTGCCGGAGCCCAGTATGGGGGCAAATTTTTTGAGGACAACTTTGGTGAATTCCAGCAGAAATATGGAAAAAACGAGTACATGAGAGATATGTATTTTGCCGGATTCTATCCATTTCCTAACGAAGAAAGTTACTGGGGTTACTGGTCAAAGCAGGCTCTGCTTGGAGGAATCGACCTTGATGCAACGCCACTTCACAAGCTGCTTTTAGCTGCATTTACGGATAAGAAAGTATTTTTGCTCAGCACAAATGCCGATAAGCAGTTCGAGAAAGCAGGTCTTTCTACGAATCAGATCTTCTGCACCCAGGGCGATTATTTCCATATCCAGTGTGGAAAAGGCTGCCACGATAAAACTTATGATGCAGTGGAGCTTTTCAGAAAGATGGATGTGGCAAGAAAAGATTGTATGATTCCATCAGAAATGGTGCCTAAGTGTCTCGTGTGTGGCGGTCCTATGGATATGAATCTTCGAAAGGACCAGTATTTTGTTCAGGATGATGACTGGTATGCAGCGGAAGAACGGTTCGGAGAGTATTTATCAGAGGCAATCCATAAGAAACTGGTGCTGATTGAACTTGGTGTAGGTTTTAATACACCGACTATTATTCGATTTCCTTTTGAAAAGCTGGTAAGAGAGCATGAGAACATCAGCCTGATCCGATTGAATCTGAATCAGGCGATCGTGCCGGCAAGCTTTGGTGACAGAGCAGTTGGAATCAATGCGGATATGGCAGAGAGTATCAAGGATATCGTAAAGGAAGTGAGCGGGTCATGATCATTCAGACAGGAATGAGGACGGACATCCCAGCGTCATCAGCTTTATTGATATTTACAAAAAGGTTGAGAGAAACTTTCCTGAAGCCAGAGTGGTGTCAAAAACAGATCGAATCCGTCTTGGGAAAGCATTCGTTGAAATTGCGTCCAGATATGGAATGACCATCAGGCCCTGTGCGGAAGGTGATGATCTGGCACCATACGGGGCAGATTGCTCAGGGTGCATGACAGTGAATACATTTGAAACGGCGCTGCATGCACATCTGGATGTTCCCAAAAGGAAGAATAACCAGCGAAATGGAGAATGTGCATGTCTTCTTGGCGTGGATATCGGAGCGTATGATACCTGTGGTCATCTGTGCAAGTATTGCTATGCGAATTCCAATACTTCACTTGTGAAAGAGAATATGAGAAAGCATGATCCAAACTCACCATTTCTACTGGGAAATCAACTGCTGGGAGATGTGTTTCACGAAGCAAAACAGGTCAGCTGGATCAACAGACAGATGACATTATTCGACATGATGTAAAAAGGACATAGAAGTTCAATGGTATCGATTTTCTTTACCATTGAACTTTTTTTGATGGTTTATGTTATAATTCGTTTAAGTATTTAAACGAATGGAGACATTATGCGTACAGTTGAGGATATCGATAAGCTTGCAAAAGGGTTCGAAAAATGTCAGAAGATATTGATAGCATTAGGTGATGAGAACAGACAGCATCTGATCCTTGAGATGATGAAGGTGCATGAATGCTATGGCGTCAGAGTTGGTGATATTACAGAAAAGACTCATCTTTCAAGACCGGCCGTCTCTCATCATCTGCAGATACTAAAAGATGCAGGCATTGTAAAGGTAAGAAAAGAAGGAACCAAGAATTACTATTACTTTGATCCGGATGGAGAAAGCTTTGAACATTTGATTGGCGTACTAAAAGAATCAAAAGAAATCACAGCAGAGCTGCCTGATTGAAGCAAAAAAAGGGAAGGATGATAGATTATGGAGAACAAAGTTACACAGATTGTATTCAGTCCTGCAGGGACTACAAAAAAGATAGCAGATGCGATTTGCTCAAACATTTCAGAATATACAACAGTTGATATCAGTAAAGAGGTTGGAAAAATCGAAGTAGAATCATCACAGACGGTAGTGGTTGCGGCTCCTGTATGGAGAGGAAGGATTCCTGCGACTGCAAAGGATATCGAAAAGGCCGGTCATTTCGGAAAGTCCGTTAAGAAAAAGTTGGATGATGAAAACTACAGTGAAGTAAATGTTCCGGGAAATCCAGATTATAAGAATAAGAAGGCAGGAAACGGCATGCCTCCAAAGACAAGCAAGAGCTGTAATTCCTGTAGAATTTGTGCGAAGAACTGTCCTGTACAGGCAATCCCTGAGAGCGATCCCCGAAATACCAATAAGAGTTGTATCGGATGCATGCGATGCGTAGCTGTCTGTCCAAAGAAAGCAAGAAACCTTGGTGCACCGGTTCGTTTTATCGTCGGAATGGCACTTTCATCTGCGAAGAAAACTGAGAAACAGCCAGAGACTTTTTTATAAGCACATAAAACAGTAATAATGAAGCGGAAGCAAATTGATTATCTCAAAATGCTTCCGTTTTCTTTTTACTCCACTATTCTTTCTTCAATCAGCTTCAGCAGCAACCTGGTTGCTTTGGACTGATGGACATATTTTTTGGTGACGATATAAGAATCGATTTTTAATTCAGGAGTGACCGGCCGGAAGGCAAGATTTCTTCCTTCAGTGTTTACCAGATTGCATAAGCATAAGGCATAGCCAAGACCTTCTTCAACCATATAGGTGGCATTGGTGATGAGATTGTAGGTGCAGGTAATATTTAAATTCTCCATTTCATCCTGGAACCAGGAAAGGTTATGACTTCCGGCAGCACTCTGTGCAGAAATGATCAAAGGCAGATTTCGGATATCTTCGAGGGTGAGAACATCCTTTTTTGTAAGTTCTGAGTCTCCGGGCATAAGGATACCGAAAGTATCATGGAAAGCCAGCTTCTGATAAGTATATTTCTCTTCTTTTGTTGGGCCAAGGAGCAGGCCGATATCTAAAAGTCCTTTATCTAATCTTTCCATTACGGAATAAGCATCTGCGCTGTAGATGTGAAAATGCACGTCAGGATATTTGGTTTGAATCTCTTTGAAAAGCGTACTAATCGGACGCATGATGTGGGTCTCGCCGCAGCCAAGGTAGATATCTCCGGAGATCGTACCGGCTTCCGTGGAAAACTCAGACTCCAGCTTATTCATCATATCGATCATTTCCTGGGCTCTGGTACGGAACATGATGCCGTCTTCGGTAAGGAGTGTACTTTTATTCGTTCTTTTGAAAAGCTTGATGCCAAGCTGTGCCTCCAAATCTGCCATCTGTTTGGATAAGGTGGATTGGGTGATGTGAAGCTGTCTGGATGCTTTCGTCATATTCTGTTCTCTGGCAATGACCAGAAAGTAATTCAAAACTCTGTTCTCTATCATAATAATAATCCTCTTTGAGATGCTAATTTATGTCTTCACTACTGTTAGTATAAGAAAACAGGGAGCGTTTTGCAATCGCTTTAAACGATTGTAGCCATGAATTATAACTATTTTACTAATGACAAGAATGATTGTAGAATAAATAAGGAACAGTATGTTTTGATATGAGTATTAAATAATCGGAAGGAGTAGTTTGTTATGAGTAAAACATTAGTAGCATATTTCAGCGCAAGCGGTGTGACAGGAAAAGTAGCGAACACACTGGCAGGAGCAATCGGTGCTGACGCATATGAGATCAAACCTGCAGTAGCATATACAAAAGCAGACCTTAACTGGATGGACAAGAAATCAAGAAGTTCTGTTGAGATGAATGACAAATCTTCCCGTCCTGAGATCATTTCAGGAGATGTAGATATGGCAGCATACGATACTGTATTTTTAGGCTTCCCGATCTGGTGGTACACAGCACCTACTATTGTGAATACCTTTCTTGAAAGCTATGACTTTGCAGGAAAGAAGATCATTGTATTTGCAACAAGTGGCGGTAGTGGATTTGGTAAGACTGTAAAAGATCTTTCTGTATCAGCACCGGCAGCAACGTTCGTAGAGGGTAAGCTTCTCAATGGAAGAAATACAGCTGACAGCTTAAAAGCATGGGCTGACAGAGTGATGTAGGAGGGCAGTTATGGCAGAAAAAATCGTACAGACAGCTGGAAGAATGCAGCTTGGAGAATTTGCTCCAGAGTTTGCATATTTCAATGATGACATTCTCTTTGGAGAGAACTGGAATAATCAGGATATTGACCTGAAAACAAGATGTATCGTAACCATGACGGCCATGATGGGGGCAGGATCCATCGATTCTTCCATGAAGTATCACATGATGAATGCGAAGGCTCATGGTGTAACAAAGGAAGAGATTGCAGCTATTATCACACATGCGGCATTTTATGTTGGATGGCCTAAGGGATGGGCTATGTTCAATATGGCAAAGGAAATCTGGGTAGAAAAATAAAGAATTGTCGGGAAGGAACAGATGCATCAGTTGATGTACTCGTTGTCAATTTCTCCTGTACAGGAAACACGAAACCAATCGCAGAGAAGGTTGGTTCTCTTGGCAGAAGCCTTACCAGAAGTGACAAACAGACCACAACCAAAAGCGGAGATATCGTTCTTTATAGCGGAAGCAATATCGTAGTTTTCTATGGAAGTAATTCATGGAGCTATACATGTATTGGAAGAATCGATGATCTGACCGATTGGGAAGAAGCTCTTGGTAGTGGAGATGTAATGATAACATTTAGGAAGTAACGAACAATTATGGATAAAATACAATTAGAAAATACGCTGAGTTTATGGCGTGAAGGCACCTGTGTAAAAGGCGGATCCGAAGGACATCAGGTCATGCATGCACTGGCTCAGGAGGCGCTGCAGGTGGTAGCAAAACTGAATACCGGTTATCACACACCGGAAGAAGTGAGATCTATCTTTTCTGAGCTGATCGGGAAACCGGTGGATGAAACCTTTACCGTATTCCCGCCATTCTATACTGAGTGCGGAAAGAATACATTTATTGGCAAGAATGTATTCATCAATTTTGGATGCCATTTTCAGGATCAGGGTGGTATCTTCATCGAAGATAATGCTCTCATTGGTCCGCATGTAGAGATGGCAACGATCAATCACGGAAAGAATCCGAGCGAACGCTCTGATAATCACATGTCATCCATCCATATCGGAAAAGGTGCTTGGATTGGAGCGAATGCAACGATACTGCCGGGGGTGACGATTGGAGATTATGCTATTGTGGCAGCCGGAGCTGTTGTTACAAAGAATGTGGCACCGGGGACCGTAGTCGGTGGCGTTCCGGCAAAAGTGATCAGTGAAATATAACAATTCGTGGAAACGGATATAACTATAAAAAAGTAAAGGAGAAGAAAACAATGATCTATAGAGATTTTCAGGACATTAAACTTTCAGGACTTGGTCTTGGTATGATGAGACTTCCTGTAATTGATGGAGACGATACAAGAATTGATGAAGCTGCAGCTGCAGAGATGATCGATTATGCATATAAGAATGGTATCAACTATTTTGATACAGCATGGGGCTACCACAATGGTAACTCAGAGCTTACTGCAGGAAAGTTCTTATCAAGATATCCAAGAGATACTTATTACCTTGCAACTAAATTCCCAGGTTATGATAATTCCAATATGCCAAAGGTAAAAGAAATCTTCGAAAAGCAGTTAGAAAAGCTTCAGACAGATTACTTTGATTTCTATCTCTTCCATAATGTATATGAAGGAAATGTAGATGACTATCTGAATCCTGAGTTTGGCATCTTTGATTACCTGATGGAACAGAAAAAGAATGGAAGAATCAAACATCTTGGTTTCTCAGCTCACGGCAGTGTAGAAGTTATCAAGAAATTCCTTGCAGCTTATGGTGAGTACATGGAATTTTGCCAGCTTCAGCTTAACTACATGGACTGGCATTTCCAGGATGCAAAAGCAAAAGTAGAACTGATGAAGGAACATAACATCCCTGTATGGGTAATGGAGCCTCTTCGTGGAGGAAGGTTAGCTTCTGCTTCCGAGAAAAAGATTGCAATCCTGAATGAGATGCGTCCGGATGAGACAATCCCTGCATGGGCATTCCGTTTCCTTCAGTCTATCCCAGAAGTAACCATGGTACTTTCCGGTATGTCTAATATGGAACAGTTAAAAGCAAACATGGAGACCTATGCGGTAGATGCACCTCTTACAACAGAGGAATTCGAAAAATTAGTAGCGATTGCGGATGAAGAAACTGCACAGGGCGGACTTCCATGTACTGCATGTCATTATTGTACTACACACTGTCCTCAGGAACTTCCGATTCCTGAACTGATCGCTCTCTACAATGAGCATAAAGTAACAGGCGGCGGTTTTATCGCGCCTATGGCAGTTGGAAGTATGCCTGCAGAAAAACGTCCTGCAAACTGTGTCGGTTGTGCAAGCTGTGAACAGGTATGTCCTCAGCAGATCAAGATCTCAGAGATGATGAAAGAGTTTTCCGGCATGATCGGTATGTAAGATCTGTATATAGAATAATAAGAGCGAGATAATAAATGATGCCGGGAGTAACATTGATTGGGCTCCCGGCATTGTGCATTTTACGCCGCAGCCGTACTCATTATCCTGGTATTCGATGAATTCACATTCCATACAGATTGGGAATTCGTTGATGATTGGAGCATCAATCAGGTCAGACTTAGTTGCTGTCATACCGCTCTTTTCAAATTTCTTAGGCTCTTTATTGCCGGAAACAACACCGAAGTAGTCAGCTTCAACAACGTGTGCAGCATCTGCGATACTTACAGTAAATGCTTTACGAGCCTTGATATTGATGACAGTTTTATGAGTTTCAGTCAGGTTCAGAGCCACATTGCCCCTTTCCTGCATCGTTCCCCAGGCAGCGTTCATCACATTCACGCTTCCGTCTTCATTATATGTTGCAACCATCAGTACAGGCATAGGGAAGATGCCTTCTGTATGATTCAGAGTCTTCTCATGGATATCTACCTCTCTTTTCTTTGGAATTGACACTGCAAAAGTATCCAAATATAATTGTAGCTAGAACGAGAAAAACACAAGTACTGTCTTGTATGATAGATACTATCATGGGAGAAAGTGTAACGATTAAGAATTATATTGAGAATGCAAATTTTGAAGACACCGGATTTAGTTACACACTGTCTCTGATTCAGGGCAAGCATAAGATGGTCATCCTGTATTGTCTGATGGAGTATGAGGTGATTGAAGAATGAAAGATGTGATTTTATGGGCAGGTGCAGGATAGATTGGTCTTGCCATTGCCAGAAGAATCGGATATGCAAAGAAGATTATTGTCGGAGACAAAAGAATAGAAAACGCAGAAGCCATGGCAGAGATCATGAACAATGCCGGATTTGATGTGACTCCAATGGAAATGGATCTTTCCAGCAGAGAATCTATCTTAAATATGATAGCAGAGGGTCAGAAATATGGTGAGATCGCCATGCTGATTTCTGCGGCCGGAGTATCACCAAGCCAGGCTCCGGTTGAAACCATACTGAAGGTTGATCTGTATGGAACAGCGGTCCTTTTAGAAGAAGTTGGAAAAGTAATAAAAGAAGGTGGTGTTGGTGTACATATCTCCAGTCAGTCCGGCTGGCGTATGCCACAGCTTGGTGTCGAAGCAGATGCACTTCTTGCAACAACACCGACGGAAGCATATGATTTTGGATATCATATTTATGATGAGAAGAATTGAAGGGAGAATAAGCTATGTTTGATGTCAATAAATTAGAATGGACCAGAGAACCAAAAGATTACACGATTACTGACAATAAGATCGAGATCATCACAAACCCACATACAGATCTCTGGCAGAGAACCTATTATCATTTTAGAAACGACAATGCGCCGGTTCTTCAGATGAAGAGCAGTGAAAAGTTCTTTTCATTTGTGGTGAAAACTGAGTTTGAGAGTAAGCACCGCTTTGACCAGTGTGGCGTAGTTATGTACCTGGACAGCGACAACTGGCTGAAGGCTTCTATCGAATATGAAAATGAAGAGTTCCAGCATCTCGGAAGCGTAGCAACCAATCACGGTTATTCCGATTGGGCAACGACTGCCATCGATGCATCTATCAAATCCATGTGGTACCGCTTTAGCAGACGTGAAGATGATTTCTGTCTGGAATGTTCTGAAGATGGAGAGCATTTCTCTCAGATGAGAGTCTGCCATATGTGGGATGCAACCGGAGAGATTCAGTTTGGTATATATGCATGCAGTCCAGAAGATTCATCCTTCAAGGCTACATTTACAGAAATGGATATAACCGAATGTAAGTGGCTGGCGCATGATGGCCAGAAGCCGGATGAAGAATGATTCAGAAACTATCTGGTAAAAGGAGATTTTTGCAAATGGAAGCATTAGCAGAAAAAATCTATCAGCAGGCCATGCAGTGTGGTTTTGATCCGTGCGGTATTATTCCGGTTTCTGCTTTAACAGGATTTCTTGATCTGTATCAGAAGCGACTGAACGATGTTCCTATGAGCCAGTATTTCTATGGACAGGAAGGAATGCTTGCCAAAACACAGGAGAGGTTTCCCTGGACAAAACCAATCGTGATACTTGTATTTGATTATGGGAAATATCGATTTCCAAGTGAACTGCAGGGAAAGTACGGTAAAGCATTCTTTCTGGAGCCTGAGAAAGAAACGGAAGAAAGATTCGATCTGGAAAGTTTTGAAACATGGTTTTCAGAGAACGGGATCCATACAGAAGGCGGTGAACACTTTGGCGCATTCAGCATCGGGCCGTTTCGATATATGGCCATGCAGGCTGCCCTTGGAATCATCAGAAAGAACAATTTCTTCTATACGGATAAAGGCTCATATGTGAATCTCTATGCTTATGCAATCGACAAAGAATGTGAACTGATACATGAGAATACGATTGTTCCATGCTCAGAAAAGTGTGATCTGTGTAGAAGAGCCTGCAAAACAGGTTCCCTGCAGGCACCATATACCATGAACCCATTTAAATGTGTTTCTTTTCTAACTACCTTTGGTAACTGTGAAGTGCCGGATGGCCTAAGTGATGAAATGTATGGAGAATGGATCATAGGATGCGATAACTGCCAGGATGTCTGTCCGCACAATAAGCGGCACAATTGGAGCCGGGGAAAAGCATTGGCATCACTTGAAAATATAGTATCTGAGATATTGCCTGAAAACTATGATAACCTGACGGATGAATTCCTGATAAAATACATCATTCCTAAAACATCGAACCATCTGCAGGAGAAGGATGTCCTGTGCGATTGCTGTAATCAAGAATGAACCATAATAATGTAGGTTAAAGCCGTTTTATACCACAAGTATAATTTACAATCGTGGAAAAAGGTGTTATTCTACGATACAGAAAGATTAAAAGCGGTTCTGAGAAGAGAACCCGGAAAGGAAAAAGATATGTTCACAATGATCAGTAAGTTTTATCTTAATAGCGAACTTAAACATGAAGCACTGCATGCATACGAGCAGGGCTATGATGCTGTGCGCTCGAATCAGATAGAGCATTATTGGGATTTGTGTAGAAAACGCAGGGGATAATGGAACAGCAAGAACCTGCGTAAAATAGATACATAGACTTTCAGGATCGCTTATCTGGTGAAGGTAGGCGATCTTTTTTGGTTCCGATAGCTCAGTCGGTAGAGCATCTGACTTTTACACCTTAGCGTCCGTAGAAAGGTCCAGTGGACCTTTCGTAGGAATCAGAGGGTCGAGGGTTCGTTCTCGTCTGCCGACTCGGTCGTTGCTTCTGGCTGCGCCAGAGGTGTCCACTGGACACCCGCAACCCTTGCGGAACACTAAGTCCAATGTAAATACAGTGAAAGAAGGAATTAATCAAATGTTAGAAATAAAAGGAAAGGTAAACACAGCCATCTGCTATGCAAAGGTCATAGAGGATGAGGCAATCGATCAGATTCGTAGAATGTGCGATTATGATATGACTGCAGGTTCTAAGATTCGCATCATGCCTGATGTTCATGCTGGAAAAGGCTGCACGATTGGAACGACCATGACTATCGTAGATAAAGCAGTTCCAAACGTAGTCGGCGTAGATATTGGCTGTGGAATGTATACCGTAAATCTTGGAAAAGTTGATATTGATTTTGGAAAGTTGGATGAGGCTTGCCACTTCATTCCATCTGGAAGAAATGTATGGGATGGACGCCAGGAGCGCTTTGATCTTACAGAGCTTCGTTGCTACCGTGAATTAAAAGATTCAAAGAGACTTGGCAGATCACTTGGAACATTAGGTGGCGGTAATCATTTTATAGAGATCGATGAAGCTGCAGATGGTACTAAATATCTGATTATCCATTCTGGAAGCAGAAATCTTGGAAAACAGGTGGCTGAGATTTATCAGAAACTTGCCGTTAATCTTGATCGTGGCTATGGTGAATATTTCGAGAAAAGAGATGAAATCATCAGAACCTACAAAGAACAGGGTAGAAGAAGTGAAATCCAGGCTGCATTGAAAGAACTGCATTTCCAGGTTTATGAAAGCAGTCCATCCATGCCAGACGACTTATGCTGCTTATCTGGCAAATATCTGGAAGACTATCTCTTCGACGTAGAAATCTGTCAGCGTTTTGCTCGCAGAAGCAGAGAAAAAATGGCAGAAATCATCCTTGAGAAAACCGATATGACAGGAACAGAAGGTTTCCATACGATTCATAACTATATCGATACAGAAGAAATGATTTTAAGAAAAGGAGCTATTGCGGCTCATAAAGGTGAAAAAGTGCTGATTCCGATCAATATGAGAGATGGAAGTGTACTTGCAGTAGGTAAAGGAAATCCGGAATGGAATTACTCTGCACCACATGGAGCAGGAAGAATCATGTCCAGAACCAAGGCAAAAGAAGCTCTCAGTCTGGATGAATACAGAAATGAAATGGCAGGAGTCTATACAACTTCTGTAAATGAAAATACATTGGACGAAGCACCAATGGCTTATAAATCTCTGGATGACATCATCGATGTAATCCGTAAGTCTGTAGATGTCATTGATGTGATGAAACCTATTTATAATTTTAAGGCATCCGACTAGCTCTGCGCCGGTCGGAAGGCCGGAAAGAGAGGAAGTTATGTTTATGATGCCAACGATTGATAATCTGGTAGTTTTGGCTGCACTTTTACAGGTAAAGATTGATGATATTCTGGTGGTTGATGCCAACCATTCAGGTGCAGATAAGTGCATGAATTAAAATAAAGCGGATTCACTGCGGTGAGTTCGCATCAGGTCCCCTGGTCTAAAGGTTAGGACACCCGCAACCTTTCAAGGTTGTCACCATGCCGGGAGCCCGGCACAAAAGGGAATGAAAGCTACTCGGCTATCTAACCGTGTAGCTTTTTTTCATTTCCTTTTTTTCACATCTGATATATTCTATATCTAATGGCATCAGTATACTACAGAGCACGGTGTGATATCTGGAGATTCAGAAACCGAAAGGTTATAAGTTGCAGCTGTCCTTTATTGCACGGGTCAATGAAAGAACGTTTTGACTTGTAGTATTGTATTATTCAATAAAAGAGATTGCAAATTTGACAGAAACATGCAAATTTGAGTCTTGTTCTTTTAGTCCATCATTGAATTTGATGTTACTGTTCACGCACCACTGTCCCGCGAGGTGTTTTGGGGCTGATGGCACCAAAATCCCGAGACATGCAGCGCGAAATGATGCAATATGCATCATTTCTGTGCATCGCGCAGCGTGTTACTGGGAACGGAGTGAACAGTAACAATTTGATTGGTAACATCATCTTATTATTCATACTTTCCCACAATGTTTCCCTGCTGAATGATATGTCTTTCTGCCTTTTTTATAAAGTTTTCCTTTGTGGGAAGTATTGACAATTCAATTTCACTGTCGAGAGCATAAACAGTAAAGCGGTATAGGTGCTGTTGACCCTTTGGGGGCTTTGGGCCAGCATATTTGTACCAGCCGTAGCCAATTCCTTGTCTTGCGTTCCCTAAGCTGGGGACAGTTTTCCCTCCGGGAATTGCACCAGTTATCTTTTCAGCGGCGGGTATATTCCAAATCAGCCAATGAGTAAAACTCTTGAAAAGTGGGTGCTGTATGTCCTCCAAAGTAATAGCAATGGTTTTAGCTGAAGGAGATAAATTTTTGATTACAAATTCGGGGGAAATGTCTCGGCCCCGGCCTGTATTTTCTATGGGGAACTTGTCACCATTCTTTATGCCAACACATTCAAATAATAAAGTATCCATACTTTTTAAGACCTCCATCAATTGGATAAGCTGCTTTCAAGCTGCTCAATAAAATTATCTACTATATTTGATAGGCTTTCATCGACTGAGATTGCATCATCAAAAAAGCCTGCTTGTTCCAAGGAAATGAAACCATGCAGAATACTGTGATAATATCGAGAGAAACAGATAACTTTTGCTTGATCTGCCGTGTATTGTGACAGCAGTTCAAACAAGATGGCTTTGACATTTTTACCTGCATTGACCAACTGCTCCGAATGGCTGTGTGGCACTTTCATAATCATGTGGTACATTTCCGGATTTCGTTTTGCATAGTTACGATAAGCAACAGAAATGGCCCGGATTGCTTCTCCGCGCTTTTTCTCCTTTACTGCATTCGACACCGCAGCGCCTAGCTGTTTTAGTGCCAGATTACTAAGTAATACATACAGTTCCTCGATTCCACTGATGTGCGTATAGAGTGAAGCTGTTTTTATATTCAGCCTGTCTGCCAGCTTATGTAGTGTTAAATTTTTGCAGCCAGTTTCTTCTACCAACAAGGCTGCTTCTTTTACAACTACTTCCTTGCTAAGTCCTTGTCTTGGCATAACTATGCCTCCTTCCTAACGTTATTAGGAATATTATATCCTAACACAGTTAGGTAATCAATAAGGAATTATAAAAACGACAAAAAAGACAGCATGGATTGCATACATAGTGAGCAGTGTAGTAATGGGAATTTGTGCCGTTTATCCAGACAAAGCTGGATGTAGTAATCTATAATGTTTTTCATTTAACCTGCAGAAAGGTCTTGTGATTGGAATGTTTACGATGATAGTATACACGAGGATGACACCTGTTTTGAAAGGAGTATTATGATAGAAAATGCGGAAAATGTTCAGGCAGGTTATTTTGTGGGTAAAGAATGCATCGGTTGTAAACTGTGTTATTCAGTCTGTCCACAGAAATGCATTGATATTTCTAAAACACCTGCTGTAATTAATCGGGATCATTGTCTGCATTGCGGAAGGTGTGCCGAAATCTGTAAAAAACAGACAATTAAAAAGGTGGGACAAATAGATGGATTACCTTTTTGCTGGGTATTCACTAAAAAACTAATCTACAGCTTCAGTCAGTTTCCTCTTTGTTTTTCTGTGTTCATTCTACTGGTGGTAGGTAAAAAGTGAAATGAGAGTGGATTGAGTGCAAATTGAGCAAAAATAAAGCACCGGTTATTACCAACCGATGCAATGAAAGTATATAGTTTTAATGTATATAGTATTCTATATTATACTGGTAGGTGTAGAATGCTGTTTACCAATAGCATTCCAACAATAATGGA
>CAMQZX010000057.1 GCA_947039785.1 uncultured Lachnospiraceae bacterium
CATATGAATATGGTAAAGTTAAATCTGGGCAGAACAGCACTGCTCTATATGTTGAAAGCAGTGGATGCTCTCGTACTTTGGGTGCCCTATTTCCTGTGTGATTCCGTAATAAAAACCTGTGAGAGAGCAGGATATCAACTGAAATACTATCACATTGACAAGAATTTTGAACCTGTGATGGAAGAACCCCTTCCATATGGTGAATTTATGTACATTGTTAATTATTACGGTCAGTTTGACGAGGAAAAGGTGGTACAGCTGCGCAAGAAGTATACCCGCATCATTCTGGACAACACTCACGCATTTTTCCAGAAACCGCAGTTTTTGGTGCCCACCCTGTATTCTCTTAGAAAATACTTTGGACTTAGCGATGGAGCTTATCTGTGTCTGGGCGGAATCTCAGCATGGTTGGATCCCCAAATGCTGGAAAAGGACAGCTCCTGTGGCCGTATGAAACATATTTTGGGTCGTTACGAGGAGACTGCCACTGCATATTATCAGGATATGCTGGACAACGCTTACAGTTTGGATGATGAATTTGTAAAGCAGATGTCTGACATCACTGAGAATCTTCTCCACGGAATCAACTATGACCGGGTAAAAGAAAAACGGGAAGAAAACTACAAAAAGCTGGAAGAACTTCTGGGAGCAGACAATACTCTGGATGTGAACATGTCTGAGGGACCATTTGCCTATCCATTCTATCACAAGAACGGCCTGGAGCTGAGAAAGAATATGGCAGAGAAAAAGGTGTACGTCCCCACTTACTGGAAAAATGTGTTGGATCAAATGCCGGAAGGCTCTCTGGAATACGATTACGCTGCAAACATTCTTCCGCTGCCCTGTGACCATCGGTATAGTCCGGAGGACATGGAGATTGTGGTACAGGTACTGAGAGAATGTGAAAAAGAGATGAAATAGAGGAAAAGGCCATGCATAAATTATTGATCCTGGGTTCTCTGGGAGAATTTGTACAATTGATTGAAATGGCGAAAAGCCGCGGCATTTATACAATCGTCTGTGATGGATATCCAAACAGCATCGGCAAAGCCCATGCAGACAAAGCCTACGATATCCATGTGGGAGACATTGATGCCATTGTGACCATGTGCCGGGAGGAAGGGGTAGATGGTATCATCACTTCCTTCTCCGATTATCTCTTCGAGTGTATGGTGAAGATCGCAGAAAAAGCCGGATTGAAATGCTATTTTGATACAGAACATCTTCACTATTACCGGGATAAGAGCCAGATGAAAGAGATGCTGACCTCTCTGGACATCGGCACACCAGCATATTGCTGTGTGGAAAAGGATTTCTCAGAGGAAGTATTCAAGGATTTTCATTTTCCAGTGGTGGTAAAGCCCATTGATAAATATGGTTCCCGGGGGGTTCAGGTCTTGGACAGCATAGAAGAAATTCGCAGTCAGTTTGACCATACCTGTGCCACATCAGAGATTAAGAAGATTCTGGTGGAAGAGTATCACGACGGCTATGAATTCAACATGATGACTTGGGTGCTTCACGGCAAAGTACAGGTCATCAGTATTGCAGACAGGGAGAAAACCCCTATCGGTAATCATCAGATTCCCATCAGCACCAGAAATGTCTATCCTTCCAAGCGGATGGAACGTGTTTATGAGAAGGCAAAGGAGATACTGCAGAAAACTGCAGATTACACCGGGCAGCAGTCTGGAGCATTATCCATGCAATTTTTCTGGAAACCGGAGACAGGTGTTCAGGTTTGTGAGATTGCAGGGAGATTTTTCGGATATGAGCATGAGCTGGTGGAATACGCAGGGGGGTTGAATATAGAAAAACTGCTGCTGGATTATGTCTATGATGAGCCAGCCATTGAGGAGACTTTCCGGGATTACACCCCGTATTTTTCAAAGACCAGTGCAGTGCTTTATTTCCACGGAAAGCCTGGTATGCACACAGACGATCAGACAAAAGCCAGGGAGCTGGCCAAAACGCCGGGAACGGTGGAGTCCTGGCTGTTTTATCAGGATGGGGAAGAAGTCATAGAGCACGGCCCTAACCCTTATGTGGCACGGTATTATGTGACGGGGGAGACAAGAGCGCAGGTAGATGAGGTGACTTGCCATTTCTTTCGGAATATGAGTGTTACGGACAAAGAAGGTCGGGAAGTACTGTATCAAAATCAAATAGGAAATTGATAGAATGTAGAAAAACAGGGGAACATCGGCTGCAAAACCGAGGTTCCCCTGATGTATTTCAATTTTTTGATTTACCAAGCTCAGAATACGCTATCGAGCCATCTGATAAATCTTCTCCATATCTTTCATGTTCAATTGCTTAAACACACCGATGGTACGTGTATCCTCAAAGCTGCATTTAAATGCCAACTGATGAATCTGTTCGTCGGTCACTTCCAGTCCCAGCTCTCTTAAATTGGTAGGCATTTTCACAGAACGATAGAATTCTTCCATGGCTTCAATGCCTCTGAGAGCCGTTGTCTCGAAATCGGTGCCGTCATAAGGAATATCAAATACATTGGTGGCAAACTGAGCAAAACGCTCTGGATTTTCCTTATACACGTAACGTGCCCAACTGCCCCAGATGGCTGCCAGTCCTGCTCCATGAGCCACATCAAACATACCGCCCAGCTCATGCTCCAACTGATGACATGCCCAGTCACCGCCGCCAGTACCGCATCCGGTAAGGCCGTTGTGGGAGAGACTGCTTGCCCACATGATTTCCGCTCTGGCGTTGTAATTGCCAGGCTCGCGCAGAAGAATCCGGGCGTTGTAAATGACTGTCTGCATCAATGCTTCGCTGAGGCTGTCGGTCATCTCCATGGTCTCCACGTTTACAAAGTAACGCTCCATGGTATGCATCAAAATATCCACACAGCCGCTCTCGGTCTGATAAGCAGGAAGGGTGTAGGTAAGTCTTGGATTTAAGATAGCAAACTTGCAGCGGCAGATATCGTCGTTGTAGCCTCTTTTCAGCCATCCTTTCTCATTGGTGATGACAGAGGAATTGCTCATCTCACTGCCGGCAGCGGCGATGGTGAGAATGGCGCCTACCGGATAGCACCCCTTTGCAGTAGCTTTCTTGGCGTATAGATCCCAGACATCAATATCTGGATTGGCAAGTCCATAGGCAATGGCCTTACTGGAGTCAATAACACTTCCGCCGCCTACCGCCAGAATAAAATCTACGTCTTCCCTTTTGCAAAGCTCAATTCCCTCATATACTTTAGAGAGGCGCGGGTTTGGAACCACACCGCCTAATTCTGCATAATCTATACCGGCATCCGTTAATGCCTGAAAAACTTCGTCCAAAAGGCCGGATTTTTTGGCACTCTGACCGCCATAATGGACCAAAACCTTTTTACATTGCTGCATTTTAATCAATTCGCCCACCTGCAAATGAGTATCTTTGCCGAAAATTACTTTGGTGGGGGTATAAAATTCAAAACTTCTCATAAGACATGTCCTCGCATTTTCTCATATTTGGAGTGGTTATCTCTAAGACTCTACTTACTATTAAATCAAATAAATGACCATTCGTCCAGTTTTTTGTGTTATTTTATTCAAACTTACAAAATATGTTTTTGAGACACGGATATTTGTCTTTTGCTGGTTGACACGAAAAGACTTTCCAGCTATAATAGTTGATGTTGTGACTTTAATATAGTAAAACAGGGAAATACAAGGAGGAAAAAATGTATTCTATAGAGGATATTTCAAGTGTTGATCCGCAGGTAGCGAGTCTTATTGAAGCGGAAGTAGAACGTCAGAATTCACACATTGAGCTGATTGCATCAGAAAACTGGGTGAGTAAGGCAGTGATGTCTGCCATGGGAAGTGCCCTGACCAATAAATATGCGGAAGGGTATCCTGGGAAACGTTTTTATGGCGGCTGCGTTTGTGTTGATGAAATAGAGTCCCTGGCAATTGAGAGAGCTAAGAAGCTGTTTGGATGTACTTATGCCAATGTGCAGCCCCATTCCGGAGCACAGGCCAATATGGCAGTATTTTTCGCACTGTTGAAACCAGGCGATGCTATTTTGGGAATGGATCTGGCCCATGGAGGACATCTGACCCATGGAAGTCCCGCCAATATGTCCGGTATGTATTACAAGGCATATTCATATAGAACTGACGAAAATGGATTTATTGATTATGAGAACGTGGAAAAGCTGGCATTGAAATACAGACCTAAGCTGATTGTGGCAGGTGCCAGTGCTTACGGAAGAATTATTGATTTTAAGAGATTCCGTGAGATTGCTGATGAAGTAGGTGCATATTTGATGGTGGACATCGCTCACATTGCAGGCCTTGTGGCAGGCGGCCAGCATCCAAGCCCCATCCCGTATGCCCATGTGGTAACTTCTACCACACACAAGACACTGAGGGGACCTCGTGGAGGATTGATCTTAAGCAGTGCGGAATTTGCCAAGGAGCACAAGCTGAACAAGGCTGTTTTCCCTGGAATTCAGGGCGGTCCTCTGATGCATGTGATTGCTGCCAAAGCAGTATGCTTCCAGGAGGCGCTTCAGCCGGAATACAAGGCATACGCAGAAGGAATTGTGAAGAACTCCAAGGCTCTCTGTGCCGGACTGATGAAGCGCGGCATAAACATTGTATCTGGAGGAACCGATAATCACGTAATGCTGGTGGATTTAGTATCCCGGGGACTGACTGGTAAGGAAGTGGAAAATCTGCTGGATGAAGCTAATATCACCTGCAACAAAAACGCAATTCCCAATGACCCGCAATCTCCGTTTGTGACAAGCGGAATCCGTCTTGGAACAGCTGCGGTAACTTCCCGTGGTATGAATGAGGAGGATATGGATCAGATTGCAGAAGCCATTGCTTTGATGTTGGATGACCCCAACAACAAAGAGAAAGCCAAAGCCATCGTAAAGTCTTTGACAGATAAATACCCTCTGGAGGGTTAGGCACTGTATACCATAGTTGCCAAGTGGTCAGCACACTAAAATTGTATCGAATTATGTTGTTTACTCAAATATAAAAAGCTGCTGGAATTTTAGATTCTTGAAATTTAAATTCCGGCAGTTTTTTGTATAATAGCAAAAGAGTTAGTTGACAATAACTCCAGATAGACGTATAATGTGCTTATTGATAATAATTATCGTTTGCGGAGGGAGTATGACATTACTAGAGACGAAAACAGGAAATATTTATCAGGTTCAGATCATCCGGCAGGAGGAAAAAGTGCTTCGCCGGTTGGAGGCCCTGGGAATTTTAGAAGGAACAAAAGTGGAAGTTTTAAATCGCAAGAAGACTGGTGCCACTATTATCAAAGTAAGGGGAACTCGCTGGGCATTAGGGGAAGATATTGCAAGAGGTATAGAAGTGGAGGGATACGGCCATGAGTGATCAGATTATACAGGTGGCATTTGTGGGAAATCCCAACTGTGGTAAAACTACCTTATTTAACGCATTGACAGGTTCCAATTTAAAAGTAGCCAACTGGCCCGGAGTTACAGTGGAGAAGAAGGAGGGGCTGACAGACTACAAAGGTCAGAAAATGAATCTGGTAGATACACCGGGAATTTACAGCCTGACTTCTTATTCTCTGGAAGAGAAGGTGACCAGAAATTGTGTGATGGAAGATAACATTGATGTGATTGTAAATGTGGTGGATGCGTCTTCTCTGGAGAGAAATCTGTATCTGACCATGCAGCTTCTTGAGCTGGGAAAGCCGGTGATCCTGGCTATGAACATGATGGACATTGTGAAAGAGCGGGGAATGGAAATCGATACTCATCGTCTTCCGGAGATGCTTGGCGATATTCCGGTGGTTCCCGTATCAGCCAGAAAGCGGACAGGACTTCCCGTATTGCTCCATGCGGTGAAGCATCACTATCAGGAGCCAGTGGAAAAGAAAGTGGTTCGTTATTCCGATGAGCTGGAAGAGAAGATTGCAGCCATTGAAGAGAGACTTCGCCAGAAAGAGGGAGCGCAGCAATTTACCCGATTTACAGCAGTGAAACTTTTGGAAAATGACGAGGTGACCAAGGAAAAGCATCCCATAGAGATTTCGGATCTTATGGACAAAAATTATGAAAAAGAAATCATCAATCAAAAATATGATTACATAGAAGAAGTGGTGGAAGAGACGCTATTTCACAAGGGGCAGAAGGAAGAGAAGACTGACCGGGTGGATCAGATTCTGACCCACAGCTTCTGGGGTGTGCCCGTGTTTTTTGGAATTATGGCGCTGGTATTTTTCTTTACCTTTACCATTGGAGATTTCTTAAAAGGTTATTTTGAGGTTGCTTTGGACTGGCTCATTGGAGCCACTGCAACAGGAATGGAGGCTATTCATGCGGCAAATTGGCTGACCTCTTTGGTGGTAGATGGAATTATCTCCGGTGTGGGTGGAATCCTTACGTTCCTGCCAAACATTTTTATTTTGTTTGTGGCGTTGGGAATTTTGGAGGACAGTGGTTATATGGCGCGAGTTGCCTATGTTATGGACGGCATCATGGGTAAGGTGGGATTGTCCGGCAAGGCATTTCTTCCCATGGTACTGGGCTTTGGATGTACCGTTCCTGCTGTCATGGCAGCAAGAACTCTGGAGAGCGACACCGACAGAAAAAAGACTATTTTCCTGACACCTTTTATGTCCTGCTCCGCCAGACTTCCGATTTACGTGCTGTTTTCCCAGATTTTCTTCCCCAACAGCGCCATGCTGGTGGCATATTCCCTGTACGTCATCGGACTTTTCATGGCTATTGTTATTGCTGTTATCATAGGTCATGTGACAGAGAAAAGTCACAATCACAATTTGCTGATTGAATTGCCGGAATACAAGCTGCCAAATTTCCGTACTATCCGTATGTACGTCTGGGATAAGGTAAAGGATTATTTGAGCAAAGCGGGAACTACGATTTTTATTGCTTCCATCGTGATCTGGTTCATCTTAAACTTCAACACATCCGGTATGGTTGACAACGTATCCCATAGCTTCGGGGCTGTTTTGGGACACTGGATGGAGCCCATTTTAGCACCTCTGGGACTGGGAACTTGGCAGATTGGTGTGGCACTGATTTCAGGATTGTCTGCCAAGGAAGTAGTGGTGTCCAGTTTCTCTGTGCTGTTCGGGGTAAACAACGTAAACTCTGTTGCCGGCATGGGAGCACTATCTGCCGGTCTGGCACAATATGGTTTTGGGCCTTTAAATGCTTATGCGCTGATGGTATTCTGTCTGCTGTACACACCCTGTGTGGCAACCATTGCCACCATCAAAAAGGAAACCAATTCCTGGAAATTTACAGGCATAATGATTGTATTCCAGCTTTTGCTTGCCTATGCGGCATCTTTGCTGGTGTATCAGGTGGGAAGTCTGTTATTATAAACTGCTGAGAGGAGTGAAGAGATGATTACAACAATATTCGTAGGCATTCTTGTGTTTGGATACGCGGCCTTTGTGGTTGGCAAAAAAGTAAAGGATGCTAAGGATGGTAAGTTCTGTAACTGTGGTTGCGGCGGATGCACCAAAAACTGCGGAGCTAAAATTCCAGAAGAATAGAATAAAAATGTATTTTAAAAAGCTTCAAATTTTGCTTTCCTGTTTTGTAAAATCGTTGTATGATAAGTAACGTATATGATGAAGCATACAAGACAGAGAGAAAATTTGGAGCTTTTTCTGATTTGTATAGAGAGCAATCTGCAAAACGGATGTTCCATATCCTCTTAACGTGCTTGCCTTACTATAAAGATTAAGTGTCAGAAGGCTTCATACATCTTAAGAGACAATAAAGGAGTTACTATGAATATTTTGCTGGCAGCAGTGAATGCCAAATACATTCATTCCAATCTGGCCGTCTACAGTCTGCGGGCCAGTGCAGGAGAATACCGTCCCGAAATTCAATTAAAAGAATACACCATCAATCAGCAGGAGGATGAAATTTTAAAGGATATCTGGAAAAGTCAACCGGATTTGATCTTATTTTCCTGCTACATTTGGAACATCTCCTTTGTAAAATCAATCATTGGAGATTTAAATCAGATTCTTCCTCAGATTCCCATCTGGGTGGGCGGCCCCGAGGTTTCTTACGACGCAGGGAAATTTCTGGAGGAAAATCCCCAGGTGACTGGTGTGATTAAAGGGGAGGGGGAGGTCACCTTTTACGAGATTCTTCAGTATTATCATGGAGAGGGAAATTGCTCACGACTGAGTGATATTTTGGGGATTACCATTCGCCAGGAATATGGTATTGTAGAGAATCCCTGGAGAGAGATTTTGGATCTGAGCACAGTGCCTTTTCCCTATGAGGATTTGGAGGGCTTCGACCATAAAATTATTTATTATGAGAGCAGCAGAGGATGCCCCTTTTCCTGCAGCTATTGTCTGTCTTCGGTGGATAAAAAGCTGCGGTTTCGTAGTTTGGAGCTGGTGAAGCAGGAGCTACAGTTTTTTATCGACCACAAAGTGCCCCAGGTGAAATTTGTGGACAGAACCTTCAATTGTTCTCACAGGCATGCCATGGAAATCTGGACATATATTCAGGAACATGATCTGGGGGTCACCAACTTCCATTTTGAAATTGCTGCAGATTTGTTAGACCAGGAGGAACTGAAGCTGATTGCCTCCATGCGGCCCGGTTTGATTCAGCTTGAAATCGGCATTCAGTCCACCAATCCCAAAACCATTGAGGCCATTTGTCGTAAGATGGATTTTCAGAAGGTGAGTCAGCGGGTACGTCAGGTGCAGGCAGTCAGAAATATTCATCAGCATCTGGACCTGATTGCAGGGCTGCCCTATGAAGATTACGACAGCTTTCGCCAATCATTCAACGATGTCTACGAATTACAGCCCGAGCAGCTTCAATTGGGCTTTTTAAAGGTTCTGAAAGGCTCTTATATGGCAGAAATGACAGGAACTTATGAATGTCGTTATAAAAAGAAAGAACCTTATGAGGTATTATCCACCAAATGGCTTCCCTATGGGGATGTACTTCGCCTAAAACAGGTGGAAAGTATGGTGGAAGTATATTATAATAGTAGGCAGTTCTCCCATGCATTGCCGGAGATTGTGGCGCTGTTTCCAACTCCCTTTGACTTCTATCAGAGTCTGGGAGCTTTCTATGAAAAACAAGGATATGAGGAAATCTCCCATTCCAGAATGAGACGTTACGATATTCTCCTGGAATTTTTAAGCCAGGTGCCGTATGCTAATCTGGATCAGGCGAAGGAACTTTTGACCTGGGATTTGTATGAGCGGGAGAATTTAAAGAGCAGACCTGCCTGGATGTCCGATCAAAGTCCGTGGCAGAAACAGATTCGTGAATACATCCGAATCCATGGTCTTTCCAAAGCAGTCCATGTTGAGGTGTTTGCGCATGAGACCATTCTGTTTGACTATGAGAGGAGAGATCCCCTGACTAATAATACAGAAGGGATAAGAATTAATCTATGACAAAGAGAACAAAAGAAATTCTGGATTTGCTGGACCAACAGTATGGAACAGAATATATCTGTTATTTAAATTACGAAAATCCGGGGCAGCTGCTGATTGCCACCATGTTAAGTGCTCAATGTACCGACGCAAGGGTCAATGTGGTGACTAAGGATTTGTTTCAAAAATACCCCAACATGGAAGCTTTCGCCAATGCAGATTTAGAAGAACTGGAACAGGACATCAAGCCCACAGGGTTTTATCACAATAAGGCGAAAAATATCATAGGATGTGCAAAGAAGCTGATGGCAGATCATGGAGGTGAGGTTCCAAATGACTTAGAAGCTCTGGTGGCTCTGCCGGGGGTGGGGCGAAAGACAGCCAATGTAATCCGGGGAAACATTTTCCATGAGCCAAGTGTGGTGGTGGATACTCATGTAAAGCGAATCTCCCGGAGGCTGGGTTTTACCAGAGAAGAGGACCCGGTCAAAATTGAATATGAACTAATGAAGGTGCTGCCGAAGGATCACTGGATTCTATATAATATCCAGATTATCACCTTCGGAAGACAGATTTGCACTGCACGAAGTCCAAAATGTGACGAGTGCTTTTTGACAAAATATTGTAGAGGAAAATAGGGAAAAGAGGTGAAAGTTGTGGCAGGAGGAATCTGGGACCCAAGAAAAAGAAGAAAAATGGTAACTGTGGTTGCAGTGATTTTGATCATCGCCATGGTGGTGCCAACCGTATTATCACTGGTAATCGGATGGTTTTAAAATAAGGAGGTACTGAAATAAAAGGTACTTGAATGAAAGGAAATCAGTCACATGAAAATAGGAAAATTACCGGAGCAGGTGTTGGTGCGCTCCGTTTTGAAGCAGATTAAGCACCGGCGTTCGGAAGTGATGATGGGGCCGGCAGTAGGACAGGACTGTGCTGTTTTGCAGTTGGAAGCAGATGAGGTGTTTGTCATGTCCTCAGACCCCATTACAGGTACGGTCAAGGACATTGGAAGCCACAGTATTCACATTACCGCTAACGATCTGGCTGCTTCCGGAGCAGAGCCTGTGGGTGTGATGCTCACTGTTATGCTGCCGGAGGAAATTGATGAGCCTGCTCTGCGGAAAATGATGCAGGATGTGGAAGCCACCTGCGAGAAATTGCACATCGAAGTGGTGGGAGGCCATACGGAAATCACAAATGTGGTGAGACAGCCGTTGATTTCTGTCACAGGTGTGGGAAAGGTAAAAAAGGATCAGGTACTTCTCACCAATCACATGAAGCCTGGGCACGACTTAGTGGTAACCAAGTGGATTGCTCTGGAAGGGACTACTATTATTGCCAAGGAGAAGGAAGAAGAATTGGCAAAAGTCTTTATGCCAAGTTTTATTCAGATGGCTAAGGATTTTGACCAGTATCTGTCGGTGGTTCCTGAGAGCCGTATCGCAGCCCGTTGCGGTGTCAGCGCCATGCACGACATTACCGAGGGAGGAATTTTCGGAGCACTGTGGGAGCTGGCAGAAGGTGCAGGAACAGGATTGGATATTGATTTAAAGAGCATTCCCATTCGTCAGGAATCCATTGAGGTGTGCGAACAATTCGGGGTCAATCCTTATCTGTTAATGTCCAGCGGTTCCATGTTGATTGCCACAGAAAACGGTCCTTCACTGGTGCGTGCTCTGGCGGAAGAAGGTATTCACGCCGCTGTCATCGGAAAAGCAACCGACGGTAACGACAGAATTCTTCGAAATGGGGAAGAAATCCGGTATCTGGACCGACCTCAGAGCGATGAATTGTATAAGGTAGTATAATTAGTGTACTGACTGCTGGCGGTGCACTTACACGACCTGCCGTTTAACCGGCATTTATTGGTTATGAGAGGGAGAGATAATTATGGCAAGATTAAATATTGTGCTTCATGAGCCGGAAATCCCAGCCAACACAGGAAATATTGGACGTACCTGTGTAGCCACCGGGACGCGGCTTCATCTGATTGAGCCTTTGGGCTTTCGCCTCAATGAGAAGGCCATCAAGCGGGCTGGAATGGATTACTGGAAGGATTTGGATGTGGCTACATATCTGAACTATGAAGACTTTCTGGCAAAGAATCCGGGGGCCAAAATTTATTACGCAACTACAAAAGCTCCTCAGACTTACACAGAGGTGAAATTTGAGGAAGATGCATATATTATGTTTGGCAAGGAAAGTGCAGGAATTCCGGAGGAAATCCTGCTGGAAAATCAGAAAACAGCCATTAGAATTCCCATGATCGGGGATATTCGTTCCCTGAATCTGAGCAATTCCGTGGCAATTGTACTCTACGAAGCGCTGCGCCAGCATAATTTTGATCACATGCGCCTGGAAGGCCATTTGACAAAATATGACTGGAAGTGATTCCTGGTTATGACACGCTGGTAAAAGCCCATATAAAAAGTCCTGAATAAACAGGACTTTTTATATGGGCTTTTTAATCTTTTGCTTTTTCCAGCGTAAAAATAAATTCCGTTCCCACTCCCACCGTACTGATCACATTGATGTTTTGATTGTGGGAGCTGACAATTTCCTTCACAATGGCCAATCCCAATCCAGTGCCTTTCCGGTCACGTCCCCGTGAAGTATCAATCTTATAGAAACGCTCCCAGATTTTCGGCAGATTCTCCTTGGAAATGCCGCAGCCCCTGTCCTTCACCGAGACAAAAATCCGTCCATTTTTCTCAGTGGTTTCCACAGTGATTACGGAATCTGTGGGACTGAATTTGATGGCATTGTCAATCAGGTTGTAGAGTACCTGCTGAATTTGCTCCATATCGGCAAAGACATAAAGCTGTTCTCCGGTAAGAATCAATTCCATGGAAATCATTTTTCCACGGCAGATACCCTCAAAAGTAGCTACTGTATTTTTGATGATTTTATTGATATCAAAGGAGCGGAAATTCATAAGCCGCGTCCTGGTATCCAGATTATTTAAAGTCAGAAGGCTCTTAGTCAATTTCTCCAGACGTTCCGTCTCGTTAATAATGATTTTGATGTAACGGTCCTGCATCTCGTAGGGAATGGTGCCGTCCTCAATTGCCACTAGATATCCCTTGATGGAAGTCAGAGGAGACCGGAAATCATGGGAGATGTTGGCGATAAAATTCTTCTGAGTTTCGTTGGTATGAGCCAGCTCATCCGACATGTAATTCAAGGATGCTGCCAGATATCCCATCTCATCGTGGGTCTCCACTGGAATCCGGTAATTCAGATGCCCCAGGGCAAATTCATCAGCTCCGAACATAATCTTACGCAGAGGCCGATATACATTCAGGGAGAAAAATCCCAGAATCAACAGCGACAGCGCAAAGAAAATCAGAAACATAATATACACCGTAGAGAGAAGAGCTTCCCTTTCCTCATAGATGGTCTGCATAGGATAGTGAATCACCACATATCCTTTCACTGTCATATTTCCTGTGATGGGAGCAATGACACTGAGCATATGCTTTTTAAAGTACCCGTAGAAATTGCCGATACGATAGTAATTACTGCCCCAGGTGGTGGGGTCAAAATCCTCTACAGTTTCTGGAGAAGAGGAGGGGGCGGGTTCGCTGGTATTGATAATGATTTCATCCTGGCTGTTGAGAATCCAGATTTCTGTTTTCTGATAATCTGCCAGAGAATCCAGGCTGCTGAAAATCGAGTCCAGATTGTGGGTGGAGGTCTGATAGCGGACCAGATTGTTGGAAGCGATAGTGACAGCTTCCTGGTAGATGGACTCACTTTCATGACGGATCAACTGTCGTTCCACCAACTGGGAACCAAGGGTAGAAGTGACCAGAAAGCCCAGACATCCCAAAATAATATAAACAACGATAAACTTGATGTACAAAGTACGTCGCATCAGTTTTTCACCTCGAATTTATATCCAATTCCCCAGACAGTACTAAGGGCCCAGGATTTGTGATCTTTGATTTTTTCTCTGAGACGTTTGATATGTACGTCCACAGTACGTGTGTCACCGATGTATTCATAGCCCCAGATATGGTCTAAAAGCTGCTCCCTGGTAAACACCTGATTGGGAGAGGCTGCCAGAAAATAGAGAAGCTCCAGCTCTTTGGGCGGCATATCGATTTGCTTGCCCATATACTCCACCGAATAGTTGGTGAGATTGATAGACAGATCCGGGTAGCGGACGCATTTTTCGGAAGGAACGGAGGGAATGGTTTCCTTTACGTGGAAGCGACGAAGCACCGCTTTTACACGGGCCACCAGTTCTTTAGAATCGAAGGGCTTTACCATATAGTCATCGGCGCCCAGCTCCAGCCCCAGCACTTTGTCAAAGGTCTCTCCCTTGGCGGAGAGCATAATGATGGGAACATCAGAAGTGTGTCGGATTTCCCGACATACCTGATAACCATCCATACCCGGCAACATCAGATCCAACAGGATCAGATTTGGGCGAAAACGTCCGAATTCCTTCAGGGCTTCCTCGCCGTCATTGACAATGCGGGTGTCGTAGCACTCTTTGGTCAGATAGAGTGCAATCAGTTCTGCGATGTTGTTATCATCGTCAACAATAAGAATTTTCTGCTTTGCTGCCATTTTTTTCTCCTGTCTATAAACTGTTGGAGCGTGTCTGTGTACTGTCTGACTGATATCAATCCCACAGCACACATGCTCCAACTGATTATTTCTTAAATTCTACAATAGTTACACCTGCATCTCCCTCGCCGAAAGCTCCCAGACGATAAGAATCCACATGCTTCTGGCGTTTCAGATAGTTGTGTACTCCTTTACGCAGTGCTCCGGTTCCTTTGCCATGAACAATGCGTACGCTGGAAAGATGTGCCAGATAAGCGTCATCCAGATATTTGTCCAGTTCGGAAATTGCTTCGTCCACCGTTTTGCCAAGAAGGTTGATTTCTGTGGATATGCTGGCGGATTTGGACATTTTGATTTTGCCCTGTCCGGTCCGTGTCAGAGTTGGTGCCTGTATCACCGGCTCGTCAATCAGCTCTAAATCAGAGATGTGGACCTGAGAGCGAAGAATACCCATCTGGACGAAAAGGTTGCCTCTGCCATCCGGTCGGCTGCTGACGGTACCTTTCAGATTCATACTCAGTACCTTCACAGAATCTCCCACTTTAATGTCGGCAGGCTTCAGCTGCTTTGTAGGGCGGGCCTTCTTGGGCTTCATGGCCATATTTTTTTCCACCTTGTTCATCTGCTGGCGGAGCTTCTGACGTTCCTTTTCCACGGTGGACATATCCACGTGGTCTTTCTGGAATTTGTGATACATCTTAATGGTTTCATCGGCATAATCCTTGGCTTCCTGAAGAATTTTGTGAGCTTCCTCATTGGCCTGCCGGATGATTTTCTCCCGGCGTTGGTCTATTTTGCTTTGTTTCTCTTCCAATTGCTTTTTCAGATGTTCTACTTCTAATTTGTAAGTCTCAATTTCCGCCTGTTCCTTTTCCAGGGTGATGCGGCTGGCTTCCAGAGACGTCATCATATCTTCAAAGGATACATCCTCCTGGCTGATCTGTTCCCTGGCTTTGTCAATGATGTACTCCGGCAGTCCCAGCTTGGAGGAAATTGCAAAGGCATTACTCTTTCCGGGGACACCGATGAGCAGACGGTAGGTGGGGCGCAGTGTCTCTACGCTGAACTCACAGGAAGCGTTTTCCACCCCTTCTGTGGAAAGGGCGTAAACCTTCAGCTCGCTGTAGTGAGTGGTTGCCATGGTTCGGATTCCCTGACTGTGAAGGTGAGAGAGGATGGCAATTGCCAGGGCTGCACCCTCGGTGGGGTCTGTACCTGCTCCAAGCTCATCGAACAGTACCAGAGATTTGCGGTCTGCTTTCTCCAGGAAAGAAACCACATTGGTCATATGGGAGGAGAAGGTACTGAGACTCTGCTCAATGCTCTGTTCATCACCGATGTCTGCGTAGACCTCATGGAACACAGACAGCTCACTGCGGTCGGCAGCAGGAATGTGAAGACCTGCCTGGCCCATCAGTGTGAGGAGTCCCACAGTCTTGATGGAAACGGTCTTACCACCAGTATTGGGACCGGTCACAATCAACAGGTCGAAATCATCTCCCAGACGGATGTCGATGGGAACGACCTGCTTTTTATGAATCAGGGGATGTCTGGCTTTGCGCAGGTTGATGCGCCCCTTGGTGTTGAAAACGGGCATTGTGGCATTTTGCTCCATGGCGAGGGATGCTCTGGCAAAAATGAAATCCAGATCAACCATGATGGTGAGATTCTGAAAAATCTCTTCATTGCGAAGTCCTGCTTCCTCACTTAAATTCGCCAGAATCACTTCGATTTCCTTTTGTTCCTGCAGCTCCAGTTCCCGGATATCGTTGTTTAGCTTCACAATGGACATAGGCTCAATAAACAGAGTAGAGCCGGTGGAAGACTGGTCATGGATCATGCCCGGAACCTGATTTTTATATTCCGCTTTGACAGGAATACAGTACCGCCCGTTACGCATGGTAATCACAGCGTCCTGAAGATAACTGCGGGCACTTCCGTTTACAATGCTGGCAAGTTGTGTGTGAATTTTGTCGTTGGCAGCTTTCATACCTCTTCGAATCTGGCGAAGGGTGGAACTGGCATCGTCGCTGATTTCATCTTCTGAGAGAATACAGCGGCGGATTTCGGTGGATAACGGAGTCAGCGGCTCTAAGGCCTGGAACATGGCACTTAAACAGTCTGGCGTTGTATCATCCCGGTCCGGGCGTCCGTAGGATTTTACCCGGCTGACATTTTCCAGGAAACTGCATATGGTCAGAAGCTCCACTGAATTTAAGGCACTTCCCACCTCCAGACGCTTTAAGGAGGCTCGTATATCCTTCACATTGCCGAAGTTGATGCTTCCCTTTTGAAACAGGCGAGTCAGGGCATGAGAGGTTTGAAGCTGCATTGTCTCGATGTCTGCCAGATTGTTGGAAGGCCTGAGCCTGCGACACTTATCCTTTCCAAGAGGAGAAGATGCCTTCTCCACCAGTTGATCAATAATTTTTGTATATTCTAATGCATATATTGCTTTTTTGTTCATGTCTTACTCCTGAAATTTTTGATTTTCCTGAGGGTAAAATTGCTTATTTTTGCAGGGGCTCAAAATAATGATTTTTATGAAAAATGAAAAGTAAAACCATTTAACCCTGATATCACCATAATTACCCAAGTATATTTTACTCTATTTCACTGGGAAAAGAAAGTCCTGAATCTTCAAAATGGGCGAAAATAGGGGGAGTTTGATGCATTTTTAACAATGAAATGGTGAGAATGAGGGGCAAAGTTGAACATTTATTCATAAAATGTTCACAAGTATCTGCTAAAATACCTTCAACAGATTCTTCGAGGAGCATCAATTTATGAATGATGGAAGAAAGCAGAGAGATTCCGGGTCTGAGTCGGAGGAACCCCGGGATTTTAACGAATATAGTTTTATTAAGGAAACCATAAAGGAGAAACCCGTCAATAAAAAAGCAGTCATGAACAGAATCGCGGCCATAGCAGCGGGCGCGGTTCTTTTTGGCGTGATATCGGCTGTTGTATTTGCCGGTGTGTATCCCAAAGTGTCTGAGAAAATGCAGGAAAACCAGGAGCCTCCCAAAGTAAAGATTGATGTGGATGAGCCGGAGGAGAATTCAGAGGATACTAAGGAGCAGGAGCCCCAGGTTACCCCAGAAGTGATTGAGGTTCCAAGAAGCATCACCCTGGAAGATTATACCCGCATTTATGAGGAAGTTCATCAAATCGCTTCCCAGCCCCTGAAGGCCATGGTAACTGTCACCGGTGTTACCAAAGGAGAAGATCTTCTGGACAATTCTTATGTCAGTTACGGTCAGTCGGCCGGAGTAATCATTGCAAAAAACAGTTCTCAGGTGTACATTCTGACAGAAGAATCCGCTTTTGGAAAAAATGCAGAGGAGGTTCAGGTATTCTTTTGCGATGGAAAGATTGCAGAGGGAAGTCTGCGCAAAATGGACAGAGGGACAGGGCTGGTGGTAGTGTCTGTTCCGGTGAAAAATATATCAAAATCTACTCAGGAGGAGATTGCTGTGGCTACCCTTGGCAATTCCTATAGTTTAATGCAGGGAAAACCTGTTATTGCCATTGGAAGCCCTTCGGGGTATAATGAGGCAGTGGCATATGGCAATATTATCTCAGTATCCAATAAAGTTTCTGTGGTGGACGCAGAGTATAATCTGTTGGTGACCGATATTTTGGGAAGTCAGGAAGGAAGCGGCGTGCTTTTAGACACGGGAGGAAGTGTAATTGGCATTATTACCCAGTCCTTTGGGGATTATTCTGATACCATGGTAAAGGCACTGTCTGTATCCCAGTTAAAATCCCTGCTGGCATCCTTATCCAATGGCGAAGATATCCGCTATACAGGAATTTACGGACAGGATGTGACTGAGAGCGTTGCCGAGAAGGCAGGAATCCCCCAGGGAATCTATGTGGATTCTGTTGTCACGGAATCTCCGGCCATGATCGCTGGCATCCAGAGTGCAGATGTCATTATAGAGTTTAATGAAAAAGAAGTGATGACTATGCAGAAATTTTCCACAGAATTACAGAAATGTAATCCGGAACAAAAAGTGCCCATTAAGCTGATGCGTAAGGGAAGCGATGGCTACGTGGAGATGGAATTTGAAATTACAATAGGTATAAACTAGAAAGGTAATGAAAATGAAATATTTAAACGAGCTGCGGGAAGGTGACAGAATCAGTAACATTTACCTGTGCAAGCACAAACAGTCAGCAGTAACAAAGAATGGAAAGCCCTACGAAAATGTAATCCTGCAGGACAAGACAGGAACTTTAGACGGCAAGATCTGGGATCCCAATTCCCAGGGAATCGACGATTTTGACATTCTGGATTATATTGATGTGGTGGGAGATGTGACAAGCTTCGCGGGTGCCCTGCAGGTGAACATTAAACGGGTGCGCAAAGCCTCCGAGGGAGAATACATCCCGGCAGATTATTTGCCGGTTAGCGAAAACAGCACCGATGACATGTATGGAAAATTGATGGAATATGTCAACTCTGTCAGCAACCCGTGGCTTTTGCAGCTGTTACAGAAGCTTTTTGTGGAAGATCAGGATTTTATCAGATCCTTTCAGAACCATTCTGCAGCCAAGACGGTGCACCATGGCTTCGTGGGAGGCCTTTTGGAGCACACACTGGGAGTGGCAAGACTCTGTGATTTCTATGTACAGGCATACCCCTTGTTGAACAGAGATCTGCTGATCACATCAGCATTGTGCCATGATATTGGAAAAACTCAGGAGTTATCCGAGTTCCCATTAAACGACTATACTGACGACGGACAGCTTTTGGGACATATTATGATTGGTGCGGAGATGATACATGATATTGCCAGCTCCATTTCAGGATTCCCATCGGTATTGGAGAGCGAACTGAAGCACTGTATTCTGTCTCATCATGGAGAGCTGGAATTCGGCTCCCCCAAAAAGCCGGCCCTAGCAGAAGCAGTGGCCCTGAACTTGGCGGACAACACCGATGCCCGGATGGAGACTCTGACAGAGATTTTTGCCTCAGCAGGCCAGAAAAAAGAGTGGCTGGGATACAATCGACTGTTTGAGTCTAATCTTCGAAGAACAAAAGAATGTTAATTGCTTTTGCTTCTGGCTGATTGGTGTATTTTTATTTGCTTCAGAAGCGGGCAAGGCTATGCAGGCAAAGTTATATATTTGCTGTAATAACATTTTTTCATAACTATGTCTGAAAAGCAACTGAAAGCTGGGGAGCAGGACTAAAG
>CAMQZX010000058.1 GCA_947039785.1 uncultured Lachnospiraceae bacterium
ATCTTATAATTATTTATTTCATATGATTGACTGAAAAATTATCTTGGTCTTCCTACCAGTTTTCCTTTACTGATGGCATATACATCATCGATTACCATCTGGAAGGAAGCTTCCCTCTTCTCCATTTTTGCTCTGAATTCAATCTTTTCACGGTTGAAATCTGCCAGTTCTTTGCTAAGAGGCACATTTCCAAGCTCCAGGAAACGTACGGCACCTTCGTTATCACGGGCCGGAAGCATTCTTCCTGCATTGTGACGGCTTGGTGCAAATGGAATATCCAGAATACCTGCTTTTACACCGCGGATGGCGCCCACAGCGATATCACCAACACCCATTTCCAGACATTTATTAACGATGCATTGTGTCTCGCCTTTGATGATGGCCTTCTCCATGTCCAGATCGTTGGTATTTAATTCCTGATCCTGCAGCAGAGAAATCGTCTGTTTTGTACAGCGAAGACCTTCTGCATTGGCTTCCTTAGTGGGTACCCCAACTGCCTCGTGAGGTGTTTTAACAATAACCTTGGTAGCTTTGGCAAGGGCTGCAACTACACTTCCCCAGGAAATTACTGCAAACGCCTTTGCTTCATCCTGCGGGAAACCACCCATCCACTGATGGAGAACAGTGGTAACAACCACATCATCATATCCAAATTTATGAAGATATTCTTCTGTCAGTTCTTCCAAAACACGAAGAGCTGCAATATCCTGAATCAGGTTACCGCATTGTCCATAACCTACTGTCACATTTTTCACACCCTGCTCTGCTGCCAGAAGACTCTCGATGATGGCAACAGCATTAGAAACAGAAGGGGGAACCAAAGTTCCTGTCAGTGGTCCGTATGGCTCACGGTTGATGGAAACACCAGCCTCTTCATAAATACCTGTCAGACGGTCTACATACTGCCAGTCATAGATGGTTTTCTCAAGAGATACATTTTTGGCATATGGAATGTTATAGGAAATTCCGCCGCCCTCGTAGCTGGTGAAGCCGCCGGCATAAGCAATCTCTGTCAGCAATCTGGCATCTGGTGTACCGTGACGCATCTGCACTGGTGTATTCAGACTGTCAATGATCTGACGGCATCCTTCCACACCATGATTTACTGCCGGGAATCCGTTCAACATGGATTTCTGTTCTCTTACAGACTCTTCAATTCCCATTTCTGCCTCTTTGAAACGGTTCTGACGTGTGTAGCTGTCGATGGTGGTTGGAAGCAAGTCTGCTTCACCTTTATCCTGAAGATAAGTCAAAAGTTCAATATGTTCATTGATCAGAGCAACACCGGCTCTTGGCTGAATCAGTGTCTTTCTCTCTGCTTTTGCCTTATTCAGCTTCTTAGAAAATACTTTGTGCTCCGGAAGTGCTTTGTGGTATGCAATTCCTTCTTCCAGATCTACATCTTTACCTGTTGGCCACTGTTGTAATATTTCTTCACGAATCTTATAAAATTCGTCATCCGGCAGTTTTTTATTTTTAATCTCCATAGCAAATAATCTCCCTCTTCATAATTTCCAAGGCTGCACTTGGATATTTTCGGCTCAGCAGCCCCATTGCTGCCAAGATATAGTGCTGATCCACCCAGATTCTGGCGTTTTCCGGTCTTAAGGAACCTGGGGTGTCTTCA
Source organism: uncultured Lachnospiraceae bacterium (assembly GCA_947039785.1). Taxonomy (GTDB): domain Bacteria; phylum Bacillota; class Clostridia; order Lachnospirales; family Lachnospiraceae; genus JALFVM01. Next base: position 1,628 of record CAMQZX010000058.1, read on the forward strand.
CTGAATAAAGCACATGACGCAATTTCTGTTACGTTTTTCGAATGAATCAGTGCGCCGCCTGTTACAATCACATTCTTTACGTTTCTTAAATCCTTACCGCTCTGGACATACGTTTCACCCATGGGAGTATAGACCTGCTCGATACTTCCCGCATGACGCATCACTGCTGTCTTCACTGCAATGGATGCCAGTGCAAAATCCAAATGCTCCAGATCCTCATTGAAAGGGATGGTTTCCTTGTTTTCATCCAGGTATTTAAGAAGTTCTTTTGTTCGGTCCACAGTCAGACCGGACAGTTGGGATACTTTGCCGATTCCCTCCGCTTCTACAATCCCCATCATGCTGTAGCGCATTCCGATGTCACCTTCTACTGTACGCTTGGCATAGGGCTCTTCAATTCCTTTGTATACGGTCCGTAAGCTGGTTGGAGAGCCATCTGCGATAGAATATACATCTGTAGTGGCTCCCCCCAGGTCCACACTGACCAATTCTCCCACACCTCTGTCTGTCTCACAGCCATCTGCCAGAAGCTCCATGGCAGTCAGCATAGCTGACGGAGTGGGCATAATAATATCTGATACAAGATCCATTGCCTCAGTAAGGCCCTTTCCCTGAACAATTCTCTTCAGGAAAATGTCACGGATCATCTGCTGGGCCGGAAGCACATTCAGCTTACCCAGAACAGGCATAACGTTCTCACACACATATACCTGTTTTCCTTCCAGCAACTCTTCGCAGTCATCAACACAGCTTCTGTTTCCTGCTACAATGATCGGAACATCGATTTCCAGATCCGCCAGTCTCTTGGCGTTGTGCAAAATACACTCACTGTTGCCTCCATCGGTACCTCCCGTGAGAAGTATGATATCCGGCTTTAACTGATTGATTTCCCGCACGTCGCCCTTTGTAAGCTGATAAGCATAAGATTTCATAATCTTTGCCCCCGCTCCCAAAGATGCCTCCTTGGCTGCCTGGACGGTTAATTCCGGAACAAGTCCAATGGAAATCATTTTTAATCCGCCGGCCGCACTGGAGCAGGCATAGGTCTCCTGAAATTCCACCTTACCAATCTTTTCTTCCAGGATTTTGATGGCATTGTTCAAGCCTTCGTTGATGTCTGTCTCCACTGTGGTAAAGCTGGCTGCGGTTCCCATAAGTGTGTTGGAATCAATATCCACGGCAGTAATTTTCGTATAAGTACTTCCAAAGTCCACCAATAAAATTGGTTTCATATTGCCGCCACTCCTTTATGCAACACCTAAGTCTTTTTTCAGTTCCGCAATGGTTGTCTCCGGTGGTGTTCCAGGTCCGAATACTTTGTCAAAGCCCATCTTATGGAATCTCTTCTCCACATCTTCAAATGGCTGTTTTCCTACTACGATATTTCCGCCTACGTAAAGAAGAATTCCCTTTAATCCGGCTTCGTCACATTTTTCTCTAAGACCTTTACAATCCAACTCTCCATGTCCATACAGAGAAGATACTACAATTGCATCCGCATTTGTCTCGATGGCGGCTGCGATGTACTCCTCCTGGGATACCATAACGCCCAGATTTACTACTTCGAAACCTGCTGCGGTAAATGCATGATATAAAATTTTATTTCCGACAGCGTGTACATCTGCTCCGATTACACCTATGACCAATACTTTTTTATCCACTTTAGCTACAAAGCTCCTTTCATCGTCCCGCGCCTTATTTCAGGCGTTTATTCTATTAAGCTTTTTATATAAAATTGTTATTTAACGCTTTTGATCGTATCGATTTCTACGCCATCCCGATACAGGACTTTCGCTACCACACGGCCTTCTGGCTTCACCTGCTGGGGTACACCAGTGATGGCCTCTGCGATTTCTTTCAGCTCTTTGATTTCTTTTACCGGAAGACCGGCTTTTACAAGCAGCTCTTTCAATTCTGTTCTCTTAGGATTCACAGCGATTCCTCTCTGTGTGACGATTACATCTACGGTTTCGCCTGGAGTAGACTTACACAGTACCTCATCCACAATCAGCGGCAGTCTGGCACGGATCAGAGGCGCTACCACGATGGATAACTTGGAACCTGCTGCTGTGTCGCAATGTCCGCCGGAACCTCCCATGATATATCCCTGAGAGTCGGTATGTACATTTACATTAAAATCAAGATCCACCTGCGTGGCACCTAAGATTACCACATCCAGGCTGTCCACTGCACAGCTTTTTGCCTGTGGGCTTGCATAACGTGTTGCAGAGATTTCCTGATGGTTTGCGTTATCACGGATGGATTCAATGGCTTCCATGTCAAAGCACTGTACGTCCAGAATGGTCTTAAACAATCCTTTCTTCATCATGGATACCAGATATCCTGTAATTCCGCCCATACAGAAGCTTCCCTGGATATGCTCCTTCTCCATCATCTCTTCCACATATTTTGCAACTGCCAAAGATGCGCCGCCGGCACCTGTCTGGAAAGAAAATCCGTCTTTCAGATATCCGGAGTGCTTCACTACCTGAGCTGCCAGGTAGGCAATGCGAAGGCCAACCGGATCCTTTGTAATCCTTGTGGTTCCTGATACAATCCTGCTGGCTTCTCCAATTTTATCTACACAGACCACCATGTCCACATAGCCTTCTGGAATGGAAACGTCTGCCAGAGGATAAGCTTCCAGATGATCTGTCACAGCTACCACTTTGTCTGCGTACATTGCATCAGAAAATGCATATCCCATAGAACCACAGGCAGATGGTCCGTATTTACCGCTTAAGTTACCCATGTCGTCGGCACAGGGAGCTGCGATAAAGGCAACATCAACCTTGGAGGAACCGTTTTCCATGTCTCCTGCCCTTCCGCCGTGACTTCTGAAGATTACTGGTTTTTCCATGATTCCTTCGGTGATCGCCCGTCCAACCTTACCACCCATGTAATTTACTTCCAGACCAGTTACCACTTTATTTTTCAGGTGCTCAATAATCGGCTCGTGCACATCAAAGATGGAGCTGGCATTGACCGTAAGATCATGAATGCCAAGGGCTGCAATCTCTTCTAAAACCATGTTCAATACGTAATCTCCGTTGCGGAGGTGATGGTGAAACGAAATGGTCATTCCATCTTTCACACCGGCTTCCACAATGGCTTCCCGCAGAGTTTCTCTCAGCTTATTCAATGGAAACACCTCCTAACATCTGAAGCTCCATTTCCAAAACCTGCTGTGCACGTTTTACGATTGGGGCATCGATCATCTTTCCTCTCAGGGAGATGACTCCCTTGCCCTGACGCTTGCCTTCTTCAATGGCATCCATAACATCATGAGCATATTCAATATCTGCCTGTGTAGGCGAGAATAATTCATTTACAGTCTCCACATGACGGGGAGAAATAACTGCTTTTCCGGAAAATCCCAGGCTCTTGGCCAATTTGGTGTCCTTCACCAGGCCTTCAGAATCTTCCACATCGGTAAACGGTGTATCGTATGCTTCAATCCCACAAGCTCTGGCTGCACAGACAATCCGGCTGCGGGAGTAGAAAATTTCCTTCCCCTCTTTCGTACGCTTGCACTGAAGATCAGCAGTCAAATCCTCTCCTCCAAGGAAGAGTCCCACAACTCTGGGATCTGCGGAGGCAATCTGAAATGCCTGCTCTACTCCAAGGGCAGTCTCGATCAGAGGAAGAATTCCAATCTTGCCCACTTCCATGCCATGTCTGGCTTCCACTTCTGCAATGTAAGCAGATACTTTCTGTACCACCTGGGCACTGTCTACCTTTGTAGGCATAATCAGATGGGGTTTATAAGGAATCACTTCATCCAGATCTTTCATCCAGAATCCGGATTCTGTCGGATTGATTCGGATAATGGTCTCACAGGTTTCTGCTTTTTGATACTTTAAGGCATTGCGCACCAGAATTCTGGCAGCATCCTTCTCGTCCGGTGATACGGCATCTTCCAAATCCAAAATAATACTGTCGGCTCCCAGAACATCTCCATTGATTAACATATTGGGGGTATTTCCAGGAAGAAAAAGCATGGTTCTTCTCATATTAACATTCGCCCCCTCGTTTTACAGCGGTTTCCATTCTGGCACGGATCACACAGTCCAGGGCACCTCTGTCGTTGATGCTGAACTTTCCGTTTGCCACCTGAAATTCTTTCAGAACTTCATCAACTGCCTGATAAATAGCTTTATAATATTGATCTTTTACTACAGATTCAATGTCTATTTCCAACTGCTCTGAAGGCTCCACGCGAATAAAGATATCACTGGACTCCAGAGTTCCTGCTACTGCATTTTTTACTATTTTCATAGCATTAAAGCACTCCTTTTCCCACAGCAGATGCTTCCAGGACTTCTTTCTCCAGAGCAACTGCCTCTTTCTCCAGAACTGCTACTTCTTTTCTGATTTCTTCCACAAATGCCTCATCCTTGATGGACGCAAGGTTAATTTTTACGTTGAACAGTGCGCCAAGTACAGCTGTTCTTGCCATCATGGTTGCCACCAGACCATCTGTAACGGCTGTCTGATTACCTTTGGTTACCATTAATTTGGCAACCGGGAGAATGGTAACTGCATTTTTTGCAACGGAAAGAGGAACTTTCACAGCCTCCTTCAATCCATTCTGCATTGCTGCAGTACGAGCAGCCTTCTCCTCATCTGTGTCTTTCGGCAAAGTAAGTGCCTGCATATATAAATCAAAAGATTCACTGTCTCTTTTGATGTCCACCAATAACTGCTCCTGCAATTTACGCATAGGAGGAATGGCTTCCTTCATCTCCTCTTCCACTTCTGCGTATTTCTTCTTTCCAATGGTCAATCCGGCTACCATCTCAGCCAAAGCTGCTGCAAGGGCACCGGCAAGGGCGGAAATGCTTCCGCCGCCGGGTACCGGATCATTCGATGCAGTTTGTTGTGCAAATGCTTCAATTGTCATATTTTTCATAGCAATCTTCCCTCATCCTTCTCCTGATACGGTGATATAAATATCTTCTCTTCTAATTACAGACGTGTCTCTAATACCTGTGCAGGATCAAATCCCTCGAATCCCAGGTAGTACTCTGCACAGTCAACGATAGCCTGAAGCGGAATCAGTCCAACTACTTCACTTCCCAGTACATTGACACCATAACGTCTTGCTTCCATACGAACAGTCTCAAATACAGTGTAAACGGCTGTCTTTGTATAGTCAGTCAGGTTCATAGATACCTGTGCAATATTTCTGTCCTCTAACATAACTCCCATAGCCTTGCAGTAACGGAAGCCGCCTTTGATGTGACGAATCTTATCTGCAATCTTCTGAGCGATTTCTACGTTTGATGTATCCAGATTGATGTTGTAGGCAATCAGAGGCATTCTGGCTCCGATTGCTGTTACACCACCTGTAGGATGAATGGTATTAGGACCAAAGTCCGGTTTCCACATTTCCTGATCTTTCATCTTCTCAGCCATTCCCTCGAACTGTCCCTGACGAACCTTTGCAAGGTTTTCTCTGTGAGGAGCAGTTGCGGATTTTTCATATAAGAAGAACGGCTGTCCGAATTTCTCTGCCGCCATCTGGGCAGTCTCTTTGGCGATTCTGTCAGCATCTTCTACCGTCACGCCACGGATTGGAATAAATGGAACTACGTCCACACAGCCCATACGAGGATGCTGTCCTTCATGTTTTGTCATATCAATCAGCTCAACTGCTTTACCGATGGCTTCTACCATGGCATCACGCAGAGGCTCTGGCTCTCCGATTACAGTTACAACGCTTCTGTTGTGGTCCTTGTCAGAAGTATAGTCTAATAATTTAACTCCTTCTTTTCCGCGGAATGAATCTACAATTTTCTCAACTTTTTCCAAGTCTCTTCCTTCACTGAAATTAGGTACACATTCAATAATTCTATCCATTTTTGTTGTCCTCTCTTGTCTATTATTATTTGTTGTAAACTATTTCACCATTTTTCATAACTGTTTCCACCAGATTCACTCCTGTGTGATATGGCATAAAGTAAATGGAGGGGAATCTTAAAAAGATAATGTCAGCCTGCTTACCTTCTTCTAAGCTTCCCACTTTGTCTGCTCTTCCTACAGCAGCTGCTCCATTGATGGTCAGTCCTGTGATTACTTCTTCAATGGACAGTCCCATGTAGATACAGCATAAGGATACCAACAGAGGAATGGAGTTGGTAAAGCAGCTTCCCGGATTCCAGTCGCTGGCAATTGCCAGAGCACATCCGGAGTCGATCATTTCCCGTCCTCTTGCATATTCTTCTTTCAGGCAAAATGCTGTGGCAGGAAGTACTGTGCTGATCACATCATTCTTTGCCATTTCGCGGATGCCTTCATCAGACGCTTTCAGAAGATGGTCTGCGGAAGTAGCTCCCACTCTGGCAGCCAGCTCGGCGCCGCCCAGTGACACCATCTCATCCGCATGGATTTTCAGCTTAAATCCCATCTCTTTTGCCTTGGTCAGATAATATTCAGAATCCTCAACGGAGAATACATTCTGTTCACAGAAGATATCTGCAAACTCAGCAAGCTTCTCTTCTTTCACGATGGGCATAACATCGTTTAACATCTCATCCAGAAATTCTCTCTCTCTGCCTTTGTACTCAGGAAGTACACTGTGAGGTCCGAGGAATGTAGTTACAATATCAATAGGCTGCTGATCCTGCAGCTCCTTCATGGCACGAAGCTGCTTCAGCTCTGTTTCACGATCCAATCCATAACCGCTTTTGCCTTCCACGGTGGTCACACCGAATTCCAGCATTTCGGCCAAACGTTCCTTACCTGTCTCAACCAGCTCTTCCAAAGTGGCCTCTCTTGTCTTGGATACTGTGGCGTTGATTCCGCCGCCTCTCTCCATAATAGACATGTAGGTGTCTCCTCTCAGCCTCCAAGAGAATTCATCTGCCCGGTAGCCCCCGAAGATAAAATGGGTATGGGAATCTACAAATCCAGGCATTACCGTTTTGCCTGTGGCATCGATCATTTCATACTCACTTTCAGAAATCTGAGGAAGTAATTCTTCTGTCGTTCCCACAGCTGCAATTTTATCGTCATGGATAATAAGAGCACCGTCTTTGATCAATCCAATATCTGACATGTCTTTGCCATGTTTCGGAGCACTTCCTTTACAAGTTACCAGCTCCGCAGCATGGTAGATAAACTTCTTACTCATGTAATCCTCCATTCACCTGTGCCGTCAATTTTTTAAGCTGGCTGGAAGGTTCCCCTCAGGGAACTTTCCAGCCGACTCCTTGTATTTAAAGTCTTTGCTTCTTAGATATCTTTGCAAACCTTCTCGATCAGTTCATCGTCTGCAAGATAAGGCATTGTGATGTGATCAGTAAACTGTCTCATCTTGTTGTACTCAGCAACTGTCTCAATGGAGTGCTCACATCTGCCCCAGCTTCTTCTGGAAACACCAATCATGGTATCCCAAGGCATAGCAGCTTTCAGGATTTCATCCACCCTTTCGCTTCCATCCAGTACCATACCGAATCCACCGTTGATGGACTTGCTGATACCAACACCGCCGCCGTTGTGAAGAGCGATTAAGCTCATACCTCTTGCTGCGTTACCTGCGTAACACTGTACAGCCATATCTGCTGTGATGTTACTTCCGTCGTAGATATTGGATGTCTCACGGAATGGAGAATCTGTTCCGCCTGTATCGTGGTGGTCACGGCCAAGCATTACAGGTCCGATTTCTCCGTTACGTACCATCTCGTTAAATTTCAGAGCAATGTCTCTTCTTCCAATGGCATCCTGATATAAGATACGGCACTGTGTACCAACTACTAACTGATTCTTCTCAGCGTCACGAATCCAGATATAGTTATCTCTATCCTGACCTCTTCTGTTCGGGTCAATAATTTCCATTGCAGCGTGGTCAGTCTTTCTCAAGTCTTCTGGCTTACCGCTCAAGCAGCACCAACGGAATGGTCCATATCCATAATCAAACAGTTCTGGTCCTAAGATATCTTCCACGTAAGATGGGAAGATAAATCCTTCACTGGTATCTACACCATTCTTGGAAATCTCTGTTGCGCCTGCATCAAATACGGCTTTCATAAATGCGTTACCGTAATCAAAGAAATAAGCGCCCCTATCTACCAGAGTTTTGATTAAGTGGAAGTGTTTAATCAGAGACTCATCTACCAGTTTCATGAACTTCTCTTTGTCATGATCCAGCATTTCTGTTCTCTGCTCGAAGGTAAGACCCTGTGGGCAGTAACCTCCATCGTAAGGAACGTGGCAGGATGTCTGGTCAGACAACAGCTCAACGTTCTCATTGTGATCTACAGCATACTGTAAAAGATCTACGATATTTCCGTGGAAAGCGATGGATACGGCAATCTTCTTCTCCATGGCTTCGTGTGCCCATGCAAAAGCTTCTTCCATACTGTCAGTTACTTTGCTTACCCAACCCTGGCTGTGTCTTGTCTCAATTCTGGAGTAGTCTACCTCAGCAACGATTCCAACACCGCCTGCGATTTCAATAGCTTTTGGCTGTGCTCCACTCATTCCGCCCAGACCGGAAGTGATAAATAAATGTCCTGCCAGATCTCCGTCATGAGGAACGCCTAATACTTTACGTCCTGCGTTTAACAGTGTGTTGAATGTTCCGTGTACGATCCCCTGCGGTCCAATGTACATCCAACCGCCGGCTGTCATCTGTCCGTAGCTGGATACGCCCATAGCCGTAGCTTTTGCCCAGTCATGTGGGTTGTCATACATACCGATCATCAGACCATTGGTGATGATTGCTCTTGGGCTTGTCTTGTGAGATTTGAATAATCCCATTGGATGTCCAGACATCATAACCAGTGTCTGCTCATCTGTCATAACTTCCAGATATTTCTTAATTAACTGATACTGCATCCAGTTCTGGCATACCTGACCAGTCTCACCGTATGTTACCAGTTCGTAAGGATACAGAGCAACTTCATGATCCAGGTTATTGTCGATCATTACCTGGAATGCTTTCGCTTCTACACAGTTTCCTTTGTACTCGTCAATTGGTTTTCCGTAGATTCTTTCCTTTGGCATGAAACGATATCCATAAATACGTCCCATTGTCATCAGCTCTTCCAAAAACTCTGGAGCGAGAGCCTCATGCAATTCCTCCGGTACATAACGCAGGGCATTCTTTAATGCCAGTTTGATTTCTCTTTTATTTAAAGTAAGTTCTCTTTTCGGTGCTCTTCTCACACCTTCTTTAAATGTGGGATACTCAGGCAATACCGGATCCAGTTTAATGGTCATTGCATTTCCGATCTCATAATTGTTCATCATATGATATTCGCTCCTTTTCTTTATTTTTTTCTTTATTATAGCAATCGAAAGTCAAAAGAACGTCAAAATCGTCACAAAAAATATGTCTTTTTTTAATTTCTTTTTCGTTTTTTGACTTTCTTATTGTCTACAGGTCAGAAAATGATTATAATAAATGCATTCATACAGTACAAGATCGGTTGAGTGACCGTCGAAAAGGCTACAAAGGAGGCATTTATGACTAAAATCACCATTCAACTTCTGCAAACACCACAGATTTTCGTAGACGGACAGCCAATAACTTTTCCGTTTAAGAAAGCAGAAGCTCTTCTATACTATCTTGCCGTCAAAAAAAGTATCACCCGCGAAGAAGCCGCCGCTCTTCTATGGGCAGAAAATGACGATGCCGTTGCCAAAAAGAATCTGCGCAATGCTCTCTACAATGTCCGCAAAGTCACGGGCGTGGAGCCTGTGATTTCTCCTCAGCGTCAAATACTGATGTTAAATCCGCAGCTGAGTTTTGACATTGACTATGACTTGCTCATAGGGGAAGAACGTCTGGAATTATATGGAGATGGACTTCTTCATGGATTTTATGTAAAAAACGCCGATGAGTTTGAGAACTGGCTTGATCAGGAACAACTAGCTTTGAAGGAATGGTATCTGCACAAGCTCTATGAGACTATGGCTGCCACTTCTTTCAAATCACTGGGACGAATTGAAGAACTTTTTACATTATATATGAAGGAAGACCCTCTTGACGAGAGAGTCTATCAGATTATGATGAAGGCTTATAAGCAGAATGGGCTATATCATAAGGGTATTAAAATTTATCAGAACCTGAGTAAATTGCTGGACAGCGAGCTTCGGATTACGCCGAATCAGGAAATTGCCAATCTTCATAAAGAATTGCTCAATTCCTGGACAGAATCTACCACAGCAGAAGAAGTTGCGGAGTCCTCTCATATCGAAGGACGTACACGGGAAATGCAGTTTTTAACGAAAGCCTATCACCGTCTTTTGGAAGGAACTCCCACTACCACTATTATCGTAGGAGAAAATGGCGTTGGAAAAACCTATTTGATGAATCACTTTTTGGACAGTCTGGGCTATGACAGTGGTCTGATGCTTCGAAGCATCTGCTTTCAGGCAGAAAATGAATATCTGTTCCAATCCTGGAATTCCATAATGATGCAATTGGATCATTATATTACAGAACAAATTCCCGATATTCCTTCCCGAATCTTGAGCAGTATTGCCAGCGTCTTTCCTCTGTTCGGTAATCAGGCACTTCCATCTCATCTGCCGGAGGATATCAATGTGTCTTATAATTATCGGGCAGCCCGCAACAGCGTGTTGAAATTGTTTGAGATCATCGGGGAGCATACCCCAATCATTCTTTCTTTTGACAATTTACAATATATGGATTCTCTCAGTCTGGAACTTTTGTCTCTGTTGGTAAGACAGCAAAATCCAAACTTGATGATTTTATGTACTTGTCTGGATTCTGCGAAACCGGAAATACAGAAGTTTCTCATGACCATTACGAAAGAACGCTTTGCATCCCAATTGATGGTAAAGCCTTTTGCCAGAGAAGATGTGTATACATATATTAGAAAGAAACTGGGTGAAGATGCTTTATCTCAGTCCATGATGGATGTGATTTATGAAAAGACAGAAGGCAATGCATTTTTCCTGGAAATCCTTCTAAGCAACTTTCAGAGCCAGACTCCCGATATGGTGGTCTCCATGCAGACTCAGGATATTTTGATGGAGCGCATCATGGAACTGAGCAAGGATTCCCGGCAGGTTTTAGATTTGATTTCTCTATTTCATGATTATGCCAGCCTGGAGATTTTGGAAAATATTTTAAAGAGAGATACTCTGGAAATTCTAGATCTGCTGGATGACTTAAAGCAGCATGGGCTGATTGAAGAACGGGTTGTGGATGGAGAGATACAATTTCGTTTCCGTCATCAGAATATGCAGGACTTTGTGCATTCTCAGTTATCTCTCTCTAAGCGGAGGATTCTGCATCAAAGAATTGCCTCTTATTTGGAACAGACTTCCACCATTCGGACTACTTCCTGGTATCAGAGGGTGGTGTATCACTATAAATTATGTGGAAATGAACCAAAAGCACTCCAGTATCAGGTGATGGAGCTGGAAGCCTATTCCAATTTCAATTTTGACCTGTATCCTATTTTAGGTGTCAATGTGGATACCTCCTGGAATAAAAATTCCCGTTTGACCGATACCTTCGAGTCTTTGACCGCTCAGCTTTATCACCTCTCCCATATTCAGCCAGATGCTGTGGATTATTCGGAGATTGAAGCCCGTCTTTTGCATATGAGCGGTAAGTACTATATCTCCCAGGGGGATTATTCCAAAGGTGTTGCTGCCATCAACCGGGCATTGACTTCCAATGATTATGTGGAAACCCATTCACACCTGCGGATTCAATGTCTTCGCCAAATGACCTTTTATGGCATTCAGATTTGGGATACTAAGATTATGGAAACATATATTATGGAAGGAACCCAGCTTGCCCTGGAAAATAATCTGTCTACAGACTATGCCATCGAGTGTCGATTGTATGGACTGCTATGCTCCATGAAAGGCAAATATGAGCAGGCCGTTGATTATCTGAAGAAGTCCATCGACCTGTTCCGCAGTTCCCCTTTGAAAGCTCAAAGTTATGTTATGAATATTGCTGCCTGTTACAATTATCTTGGAGAGGTTTCGAGAAAGCAGATGGATTTTGAGAGTTCACTGAATTATTATGAAATGGCTGTCAACGCCTGTACTTCTCAGGATTGCCCTGCCAGTGCTACTTTTTATACCAATATTGCCCGCTCTTATCTGGCTATGGGGGATACCGATCAATGTCTTAAGATTTTAGATAAGGCTTGCAGACTTTATCATGACTCTTCTCTTCTGATGGGGCGATCCATTGCCATGAGTTATTATTGTGTAATGTTAGCTGCCTATCAACGTTGGGAAGAGGCACGAAGGGCACTCTCAGATGCCATGGACTGTGCCAGCCGATTGTCTTCGCCTTTGGAGACCGGAATTTTGTCATCGGTGCAGTTTGTGATCATGCGGAAATATCCGGAAAAATTTAAAGATTTGCTGACCGCGCCGCTGGAGGTTTATCGAGGTCGGATGCTGGAGAATTTGGAAAAATTGCCGGGAGCTTATGAAGCGGAGATGTTTCCGGAGTAGGTGCCTTTGTCGGAAGGTATAGCAGACAGACGGGGGAGAATTGGAGCGCTTTGTCACGCACACTTCCTTCCCCGTCACTTTGCTACTACTCTTCCCCCACTAAAATTTCCACAATTCCCGTACTGCCATCCATCCGAACATAATCCCCATTCTTAATCAACTTACAGGGATCCTGCCCCTCAGGAAATTCCACAATCGTAGGAATCCCCATAACTGCACTTGCAACGCCAACGCTGGTATCAATCCCGGTAAATATCCATCCCTTAGGAGCCGCTCCCGCAGCCCTTGCAGCGCCAAAATAACAAGACCATCCATTAGATCCCTTACTACCCGGCATAATCAAAATGGTATCTTTAATAGACTTCCCTTTATTGGGATTATCATAATCCTTAATCACTCCCGTCTTCGGATCAATACCGCCCCATCCTGTAATACTATGGGGACAAACAAGAGCTTCTCCTTCCACAACTCCGGGAATCACCCCACGGCCCTGAATCACTATTTTTTCCATCTCAGATCCTCCTTCCATTCACCGCTAAGGGCAGCCTCCAGGCAACCACAAACATCCGTATAATAAATATTCTGCTCCAAAGAAGAAGAACGCACAGCTCCTGACTGTTTCAAACTGTCATATACCTGATTGGGATAATCCTTCAAAAAAACATCCCCAATGGTAGCCGGGCAGGTACTGGTATAAATATGGCCGCCAGCCTCCTCAATGATTCTGGTATACCCATTCAAATCGGCCATAGCCTTGATGGGATACACGGTCCAGATCATAAGATTCACTCCATCAGCAACCTTCTTTCCCTCCAGATAATCGGCAATCTGCTTAATCTGATGAATATCATAATGAGGACATCCCAAACTAACCAGATTCACCGGTCCCTCCGGTCGGTCACACAGCGGTTCATAAGCAGCCTGAATATCTTCCTCGGTCACTACAAACTCACCCTGAATCTCATGTCCTGCAAAAGCAGCCTCCAAAGTAGGAGCCTCCGGTGTAATTCCCACAATATGACACATACGACAGTTACTGGTAATTGCCAACGCTGTAAAGAAGGATTTTAATTTCACAAAATCCACATTTTTAAAATCTCCCACAATCACAGGAGTTGTCACAACTCCGGGAAGCTTTGTCCCCATCACCTTACCAAGCAATTCCCACTCAATGACAGAATCCAAAGAAGCCTCCACATGAAACAGGTGAGTGGCATGTCTCTCCTCCTGCACATGATATCCCCACTTTGGTGTCCGTCCACAGATGGCAGACCAAAATGCAGCCTCAATTCCATCAGAGTTACAGCAAGCTCCCCAAAGAGAATTTCCAAGAATCGTCATACCAGACTCTGTAGTCACGTAGTGCTCTCCCCTCACAGGAATCCATCCAGTCAGATAAGGGGAACAGCTTCCCACCACAGTCACACCAGCTTTTCTGGCCTCCTCAATAAAATAATGATCCCTGTCAAAAAACTCCTTCTCCTGATTAAAAGCTTTATACTCATGTAAATCACAAGCTGCCACACAAGACTGAATATAACAGTCCGGACAAGTGCGGTCAAAAGGAATCACCTCATCCCTTCCCATATTCAATTTGGTAAACACCTCATGAAAATCCGGAGAATCATTTACCTCCAGATAATTATGATTGCCGCAAAATACTGTGGCCTTTGTCACCTTACAAAGCTCTTCAGCCCCCAAAACTTCCCCATACCGAATAATATTCTCAATGGCCACCTGCTTTAAGCGGCCTTCCTCTCCATCCAGCATTCTCTGCTCTTCTTCTGTCAATCTAATCATCGCTCACCGCTCCTCCCCGTTTCCTGTCAGTTAAATTTATGACAAAATTTCAATATAACCATGGTCTGCATCAATTCGTACCCGATCGCCATCCTTAATCTCCTCATAAAAGGCCGGATCTACTTTATCCACCATAGGAATCTCCATAATAATGGCACTGGACACCAGCACAGTCTCAGGATTCTGAATAATCATACCTGCCGGAGAATTCCCCTTGGCATTGAGCTGATACAATCCATCCGCCTGAACCACGGAGCTTCCCTTACCACCCGGGAAAATCAAAATCTTATTTGCCATGGACTTTCCCTCAAGGTCATGTGCCTTCTCAATGACAACTCCCGTAGCCGGATCAATCAGATAGAACATGATACTGTCCTTCGATACAACTGCCTCCGCCTCTGCGACGCCTTCTGAAATTTTATGACATTTAAACTGCTTTCCCATTATTTTACCTCCCCGGTCAATGCTGCTTCTATACATGTATCCAAGTCACGAATCACAAAATGAATTCCTCTTCTCTGAGGGTAATATGCACATTTTGGTGACTCTGTAATACCCACTTTTCCAGCCAGATGTCTCCAGCAGGGCTGATCCGGACAGGTATCCGGAACGATGCATCCGCCTGCCCTGACAATAATCTCATCCAGCCCCATACGAACTGCCATTTCCTTCACATGACTGGAAGTAAGAATCCACATCTCCTTAGCCAGCTTCTTACCTTCTATACGTCTGGCAATGTGTTTCACTTCTTCCAAAGTAAAATGCGGACATCCAAACATGGCAAAATCAATCTGTCTGTTGCCGGAGAGAGAAATCTCTTCCAGGATCTCTGCCATATCGTCGTTGGTAAGAACCACTTTACGCACCGGTTCTTTACCGCCAAAAGCCATCTCCAGAGTCTGAGCCTCCGGTGTAAAGCCTTCAATGTGATACATACCATAAGCACCAGACGTATTTAACTCAGCGCCCAGATTTCTCAGAGCTTCCTTTGTAATCGTCTCTCTCGGAAGGCCGGTAAACACCGGAATTCCAGGACCAATCTTTTTGCCCAGCATACCAAGAATATGGTAATCGTAATCATTTTTCATATCAGCCTGAACTTCTACCAGAATGTCCCCCTTACGGTTCTCATCCAAAAGCAATCCATACTCCGGCACATATCCGGTAATGGCTGCACACAGCGCGCTGTTGGCTCCCTCACGGTTGGAACGGGCGCCCCATACCGCATTGATATAAGGAGTGGCGCTGGACTCAGAAAACGCTGTAATCTCTCCGAAATTCGGCACATTGGTGTCAATATATGGTGTACAGTTATACGTAAGCTGTGCCCCAATCGCCTTATAGGCATTATGGGTACGCTGCATCAAATCCGCAAACTCCGGAGCCACCATATCACGATTCTTAAAAAACTCCAGACAGAATCCCGGATTTACTGTGGGAGTTACACGACATTTTGCTCCCTCATTCAACAATTTCTCACAAAACCACAAATCCGCTTCCTGGTTAGATAAAGCCACATGCGCTCTTGTAATGGGAACCATACGCTCTGCGTCAAAAGACTCCCCAATAGCCACCTGTATTTTCATGGCGTAGGCAGTACCCTTACCATATTTTCCATCCAGCATATCCTGCTGTTCCTGTGTCAGTATCATCGTACTCATTCCTCCTCTGTCTTATAAAAATCTTCTTATTTTAAATTGCCCACAGCCTTCTGTGCCGCTGCCACAAGACCGCCTTCATGAATCCAGTCTTTGATTTTTTCCAGATAAGGATAAATATACATATCCTCCTCCATCACCGGTACAAATTCACCCATCTTCTCAAGGACAGCCTGAGTCCCCTTTCCTCTCTGAAGATCCTTGTCAATAAACTGCTGCGCCTGATATGCAGATAACAGCTCAATGGCAAGTATGTACTCTAATTTGTCTACCACAGCCAAAGCTTTCTTGCAGGCGTTATATCCCATAGACACATAATCCTCCTGATTGGCACTGGTAGTCACATTGTCAATGGTCGCCGGTGTGGACAAAATTCTCATATCATTCAAAAGTCCTGCCTGCGTATACTGAGGGATCATCAATCCCGAATTCAATCCCGGCTTTTTAATCAGGAAATGGGGATGTCCGGACAGAGCGTTATCAATAAATCTCACATTTCGTCTCTCTGACATCTTGGCAATTCCTGTGGCTGCGATACATGCCGCATCCATCTGCATTCCCACATAGGACGCATCACAGTTTCCATTGGACATGGCGATGCAGTCCTCTCCATCCGCCACCACGATAGGGTTATCTCCTGTGGCATTGATTTCCAGCTCCACTACCTCTTTGGCGTTAAAAAATACTCGTTTTGATGCTCCGTGAAGCTGCGGAACACAGCGTATTGACAAGGCATCCTGCACATGGCTGTCCTTATAATGTTCCACTATCTGAGAATCCTGAAGCAGAGTACGGATATTCTCTGCTGTATCCAAAAGTTCTCTCTGTGGTCTGTTTTCCACAATGCGAGGATCATAAGCCTTCAAAAGACCTTTTAACCCTTCTAAAGATGTTGCAGCAATAATATCTGCAGATTTTGCCGCCTGAATCATGTCATAAATAGCAATCGCCGCCATAGCAGTAGGAGATGTGGTTCCGTTTAAAAGTGCCAGACCTTCCTTATAGCTTAACACGATTGGTTCTAATCCAGCCTTTTCCAAAGCTGTTTTACTGTCGTATAATTGTCCTTGATAATAAGCACGTCCCTCTCCAATTGCAACTGTAGCGATATGCCCCTCAGCACAGAGATATCCTACAGATCCTTCTTTCGGTGTATAAGGAATCACATTGCGGTTCAAAAACTCTGCATACAGCTCCAGAAGTTCCATACGTACGCCGCTGACTCCCCTTCCCAGACTCTGGAGAACCATCAGAATAATTCCGCGTACTTCTTCCTCCCCAAAAGGTTCTCCCACTGATGTGGAGTGAGTAATTACAATATTTCTCTGCAATTTCTCTGCCTGCTCCTTGCTGATGTTCTGAGATACCAGCGCACCAAAACCTGTAGTAGTTCCATATACTACTCGCTCTTCCTCCACACATCGCTCTATCATTTTTCTGGACTTCTCCACCCGCTGGCGATATGCCTGGGAAAATTCCACTTTTCCACGATTGCGAACCACTTCCATAAAATCTTCTAATGTAAGAGCATTTCCTAACACAATTGTTTTTTGTTCACACATACACTGTACGCTGTCTCTTATACACATCTGA
>CAMQZX010000059.1 GCA_947039785.1 uncultured Lachnospiraceae bacterium
CATGCAGCGTAGTCTCGTGGGCTCGGAGATGTGTATAAGAGACAGGGTTATTAGTATATATTCCACAAGGTAAAACTTCAATTTCTCAACAGGACACATATTTTTTGATTTTTGTCCGTTTTCAAAAATATTGTTTAAAAAATATCAATTCATTTTTTAATTATTTTACTATTCCATTTTTCATTTTTTGTGTTATGATAGAGAACATATCTTACACGTCACTCTACGAAAGGAGAAAAACACATGTATCATCAACCTCTTCATTCATTGTGTCTCCATAATGTCAACACCGTATCATTAAATTCCTATGATTTAAGTATCAGCTACGTGGAAGAACACGATGAAAACACGGTAGAATTCCCCCACTCTCATCCCAAGGAATATGAGATTTACTATGTTATCGAAGGCAATATCGATATTCTGGTGGAAAACAAGGTCCATCCAATTACCAAAAATCATTTTTTGTTTTTAAACCAGGGAGTCAAACACGGTACCCTTTACAAGCCAAATCAGAAAAAAAGCTACCTGACTGTACTGTTTTCTATCCAGGAGAGGACCTCTCCCTGTTATAATAATGGCACAGAAGAAATCGAACGTGCCCATATCAAAGCCTTCTTTGAAGCCATCAAAAATAAAAACTATTTAATCTGCGAGGATAAATTTTACTGCACTCATTGTGTGAAAGCCATGCGCAAAGAATTTATCAACAAAGACTGGGGTTGGTTTTACCAGCTTCAATTTCTCTATACAGACTTTATCCTGAATGTTATCCGCAACTTCGTACCGCCCATTAATACGTCTTCTACAGGATCCAACCGAAACCTGCCCATCGCCTTCACCAAGTATCTCCATGCCAATTATCAGAACCCTGATTTATCTTTGCAAGATGTTGCAGATCATTTTTACATGAGTCCGCGCCATGCCAACCGGCTGTTCAAAGAATATTTTGGTGCAAGCCTGTCCAAAACTTTGACACAATATCGAATCAGTTACGCCAAAAATTATCTGATGGATACAGACTATTCTGTGGATGAAATCGCAGAAAAGGTAGGATTCAGTTCCGCAAGCACACTGTCCAGACTGTTTAAAGAAATTGAAGGAATCACCATATCGGAATACCGATATATGTGCAAAAAGCAGAAAATGCTGTCGGAAAATATGTCCGACCAATAACATTTCCACTTCGATCACACAGATTTCTTTTCATACATACCAGCAGCTTGGAAAAGGGTTGTCGGAAGGACCGAAGACTTTCCATTTTCAAAAAGGACACATATTTCTGATATTTGTCCTTTTTCTGAAAAACAATTACAGTATATTCTGCAAAATCCGCTCTGCCTTCCCAAGCACGTCTTCTATTGATAATTGATTTATTCTCATTTTTCGACGTATTTTCATATCTTCTTTCTCATATACTGTAAAAACCCTATGAAATAAACAGGTTCAAGGACTTATGAATCTTTACGTAGTTCAGTCTGGTGATACGGTGGATTCCATTGCTGCTGCCTATGGGATTTCTGCTGCATCTGTTATTTTTAACAATCAATTGCTGCCGCCTTATCCCCTTGCTGTGGGACAGTCGCTGCTTTTATCCACCGGGGCTTCTTCTGCCGAAAAGACTCCCCTAATTTCCAATGGATATGCTTATACTTACATCAGCCGCTGGGTAATGGAACAGACACTGCCTTTTTTAAGTGAATTGTCCGTCTTCTCCTACGGTTTCACTTATCAGGGCAATCTGGTCTCGCCGCCCAGAGATGACAGTTGGATGGTACAAATGGCATGGGCTTATGACACCCGCCCTATTCTCACTTTAACCCCTTTGGATGACATGGGGCAATTTAACAACAATCTAATCACTTCTGTGGTACACAACGATACCTATCGCAGCAATCTGATCCAGCAGCTCTTACAGACCATTCAGCGTCTGGGATATGCCGGGGTGGACGTAGACTTTGAGTACATACTGGCCTCCGACCGGGATGCGTTCACCGCTTTTGTAGCCGAACTTGCAGAGACTCTCCGCCCTCTTGGCTACACAGTCTCTGTAGCTCTGGCTCCCAAGACTTCCGCGGAACAACCGGGATTGCTCTATGAGGGAAAGGACTACGCCGCACTGGGTAATGCAGCCGATTCTGTGCTTTTGATGACTTACGAGTGGGGCTATCGCTACGGTCCCAACATGGCAGTTGCCCCCATCCACATGGTTCGCCGGGTGCTGGAATACGCTGTCACGGAAATCCCCGTAGAGAAAATCAGTCTGGGAATTCCCAACTACGGCTACGACTGGCCGCTGCCCTTTGTGCGGGGTGAGACCGTCGCCACCACCATCGGAAATGTGGAGGCCGTTCAGATTGCCATTCAAAACCACGCGGAAATTAAGTTTGATGAACTTTCCCAGTCTCCTTATTTCAATTATATGCGGGACGGAATTGAACACGAAGTGTGGTTTGAAGATGTAAGAAGCATTCAGAAAAAGTTTGACCTGATCAAAGAATTTGGTCTGCGAGGAGCAGGTTACTGGCAGATCATGCGATGGTGGAGAGCCAATTGGCTGCTGATGGAAGATACGTTTCAAATCTTATAAACGAATTTTAAATTACAGCACCTAAAGTCAGGCGGTTATTCCCAATTCGCTTTGCTACTTGCTTGATGAGTAAAAAAACATGCGCACAGACACAAAACCCAGTATCTGTGCGCATACCATATACACAATGATTCCATCATATCAGAACATATTTGAAAATCCATTCCCGCAAGATGTATTCCACAATTTGCAGAAAGCAATTTTCGAACACGCTTTAATGTACCGACTCTCTGGCAACTAAAGCTCTTCTCTTTCAAAAGTTCTGGCTGATATTAAATAAGAGAACAAAAGCGCTATTATCGCAACAATGCCTAATACAATCACGATGGTTGAAAGATTCATTTCCACCATCTGCTCAAACAACTCCTTCTGCACCTCATTCATCTGCCGGAAAATCAATATAACCACAATCGCCGGAAGAGCTATGATTCCCAAAAGTACAATTCTTGCCTTCTCCACCTTCCATCGGAACGCTACTGGAATCACAATTGCCATCACCAGCAGATAAAATCCACCGCAGCTTACAGTACAGAAGAATACTTCTGAATACGAAACATCTGCAGCAACTGCTATGATAAGTCCAAGTCCCATGGAACATAACAGAATACACGCCATTCCCACAATCAAAAGAAGATATTTACTACCCACAATCTGTCTGCGGCTCACAGGGAGAGTCAGAGAAAATCCGAAACCGCCCATCTCATCCACAGAAAGAGTAGAAAACATCAAACTCACTCCCATAATCATACCCATAAATATCACATAAGACGGACTTTTCATAAAAAATCCGAATACAGCAAAAAACAATACCATCAGGATATACTGGCGAAAATATTGTTTCAGACAATACAAATCTTTCTTCATCAATCCAATCATTTTTTCTCCCCCTTTACCAAAAACAGAATAATTTCTTCAATACTGGCAGAGTCCACCGTAAGTCCCGGCAGCTCTCTTTGTATCTTATGTCTGTCACTGACTAAAACCTCATAACAAAACTGGCCTTTTCGGATTCCTTTCACATAGTCTTCCGGAATCTGATCATATTCTACAGCGCTACAGTGAATCACGCCATGTTTATCGAGCATTTCATCTTTATTCATAAAAAGCTGCAGCCTTCCCTCATGAAGAAAGGCAATATAATCTGCCACTTTCTCCAAATCGCTGATGATATGAGAAGAGATCAGTACGGTATGACTTTCATCTTGAATAAAATCCAGCAATAGATCCAGAATATCATCGCGTACCACAGGATCCAGACCGCTGGTGGGCTCATCAAAAATCAAGATTTTCGCCTGGTGAGATAATGCCAGGGCAAGGCAAAGCTTCATTTTCATTCCCTTGGAATACTCTTTAATTTTCTTACCGGCGTCAATTTTAAAGTCTTTTAAATAGGCTTGATACGTGTCCATCTCCCAGTTTTCATAAATTTTCTCCATGGTCTTTCCAAACTCGGCACCTGTCATGGACCCTGCAAAATCAATCCCTGATATAATAACTCCTACATTGTTTTTCCAATCCCCAGAAAGCTGACTTAATGGCTTGTCATCGATATAAATCTGTCCTTCCTCTGGTGTGGCCAGCTGAAGAATACACTTTAAAAGGGTGGTCTTTCCTGCTCCATTTTCCCCTACCAGCCCCACAATAGAGCCTTTAGGAATGTCAAGCGTAATATGATCCAAAGTAAAATCTTTATAACTTTTTGTAACATTATGTAAGCAAATGGCTGCATCCATTGTTCTACCTCCTTCAATTTTCCTCATATAACATTCCCAGCATCTCCACCAGCTCCTGTCTGGACACATTGCTCTGCACAGAAAGCTCCACGGCAGCTTCCAGATGCTTCTCAATCTGCTTAAGCTGCTCTTCCCGAATCAGCTCATGGTTGGTGTCTGCCACGAAGCTGCCCTTTCCCACCACGGTATAGATAAATCCATCCTTTTCCAGATCCTCATAGGCTCTCTTGGTGGTGATCACACTGATGCGAAGCTCCTTTGCCAGAAATCGCATGGATGGCAATGCATCCCTGGGCTTTAGCTCCCCGGCGAGGATCTGCTGCTTGATCTGAGCGGTAATCTGTTCGTATATGGGCCTTCCGCTTGAATTACTGATGATAATATTCATTTTGGCCTCCTCACTGTAGCTCTTCATTGTATATATACACTATATACACTATTCACACTTTTGTCAATGGCATATCGAAAAAAATATCAGCCAAAATCTTCCACCAGGAACCGCACGCAGCCAGCAACAAAAAAAAGCTGTAACAGACATGCATTTATGTCTCCTACAGCCTTTTTTCTCTTCTACAACTGCCCTCCGCTCTCCGCCAGAAGATAGTAGGACAGCCACAGCCGAAACCGCACCTTCGATTCCTCCATATCCAGCCTGGTGATATCCTTGATCCTCCCAATGCGGTACAGCAGGGTACTTCTGTGAATATCCAGTATCTCTGCCGTCCTTGCCAGGTTGCGGTCATTTTCCAGATAGATTTTTAAGGTTTTGCTCAGCTCCGAGATATGGTCCACATCATACTCCCTCAGCCAGAAAATCTCCTTACAGCATAACATCTCAGCCGGAAATTCCTGCAATGCATTCCGCAGGATGTAGTCCATCTGATAGTCGTCAAAACAATAACTCCAAAAGGCCTCCTGTTTCTTCCGCCCTGTCTCCAGGGCGCAGATTGCCTGACGGTACATATAGTAAAACTGAGATAAGTCGCTGCACACGGAGCTGATTCCCGCCTTCATCAGACTTTCCCGCTGCATCACCCCGATTTCATTGCGGAAATTGGGGATGGTAAGGTCACTCAGCGTGCTGTTGACCAGAATCACAATGGCATTTTCATAGATAAATGCACATGTATAGGGTAATTCATCGGAAATCCTGGTGCAAAAATACTGGACGGAGTTGGTGTGGATGTCTCGCTCCTCCGGAAAAAGGCAGGCGCAGAAATATTCATCCTTTGCCGTCCATCCATACTGCATCAGAACTCCATTTAAGGTCTTGGTGTCAATGGCTTCGTTCTCAATGAGCCGAACCAGAAACTTGGACAGAGAAAAGTTCTGCTTGTACCCTGCAATTTCCCCAAGCTGGAAGGATTCCAGCACCATCTGGGAAAAGACATCCAGCAAATAATAGTCGCTGGGGTAAATGGTCCTCTTCAATTCGTTGACACAGATCCGGCCCCGGTACTGGCCATTGTGCCAGAGATTCTGATACAAGATCCGATATCCAAAGGTATCGCTGGGAAACATGGACGGTCCCACTGTCGTCATGGTATCCAGATAGTCCTGGTTCACCTTAAAATCGTTTAAGATATCCAGCGGCAGCACATAGGCACCCTGAACGCTGTCATACTCCCATTTCATCTGCCCCGGCATCTCATTGACGCTGGTCAGAAGATAAAAGTTCTCGTCATGGATAAACATCGAATTTTCTAAAAGATCCGAAGTCAACTGAAACATATTCTCCAGAGAAGGATTCTTCTGAAACTCCTCCTGGATTCTGCCTTCCCATTTTCCGAATTTCAGAAAGACTCTCTGAATGGCCAGATAGACCTCCCCCAGTGAATCAGCCTTAGGAAAATACAGCACATCATTCTGACTGAGTATCTGCCCGGAAGGCTTTCCCACACAGACAAGTCCTCTTCCTTCTGTCAGATCAGGAAATTCCTCTCCGTATCCAAACAGCAAAAATTCCTCCTCATACTCACTCTTAGGACTATAAATGGCAGCCTGATACCACCCCCGAAACCAATCCCCTGAAGAACAACTTATGATCCCTTCATATTCCTGTATGTGGTCCCTGATCAATTCCAACGTGATCTTCATCCATCCACCTCCCTGTCTCACCTTTCATACAATACTCTCTTCCATACTTCTCCCGGAAATCCATTCCTATAAAATATAGGAATAATCACAAAATAATTTGGGCAAATTACGGAGTTTACTTTTCATTTTTATTTAAATATAATATGTTTATCAGAAAAAATCAAGAAAGTTCGAACTTTTAACCAAATATTTATCGCACATCAATTAGTTAAATTTAATGAATGGGAGGAATATTATGTTAACAAAAAGACAGAATATGATGGAAGTAATCAAAGGCGGAAATCCAGATCGTTTTGTAAAACAGTATGAGGCATTTGCTTTCGTACTTTCCACTCCGTATCAGATGCAGTACGCAATGATGCCGGCTAAACCAGGCGACGATCCGGTTGTCTGCGGATGGGGCTACACAAACGCATGGCCCGAAGGACAGGTAGGCGCATTCCCGATGCACGACCCGGAGCACCTGGTATGCCCGGATGTTACCCGCTGGAGAGAATTCGTAAAGGCTCCCGAAATCAACTACACCGCAGAGGATTGGAAGCAGTGCCAGGAAGACATTGCCAAGATCGACCGCAATGAGCAGATGGTAGCCGCCATGGTAGCACCTGGACTGTTCGAGATGACTCACTATCTCTGTGAGATTCAGAATGCTCTCATCAATTTCTATGAGGAACCGGAAGCAGTACATGAGCTGATCGAATACGTTACTGACTGGGAGCTGAGATGGGCAGAGCAGATCTGCACCTACATGAAGCCAGACATCCTCTTCCATCACGATGACTGGGGAACACAGCGGTCCACATTTATGAGCACCGAAATGTTCCGTGAGTTCTTCTTAGACCCATATAAGAGAATCTACAAATACTACCATGACCATGGAGTAGAGCTGGTCGTTCATCACAACGACTGCTACTGTGCACCGTTCGTACCTACCATGATCGAGATGGGAATCGACGTATGGCAGGGTTGCATGTCCGTAAATGACCTTCCAAGTCTGGTAAAAGAGTATGGCAAGGACATCACCTTCATGGGCGGCATCGACAACGGCAAGGTAGATAAGCCCGACTGGACTCCGGAACTGATTGCTCAGGAGACAGACCAGCTTTGCAGAGACTGCGGAAAGCTTCATTTCATTCCATGTACCTCACATGGACTGAACTTCTCCTGCATTCCGGAAGTATATCCGGCAGTAGACGCTGAAATCGATAAGATGACAAAGGAAATGTTCTAGGAAATTATCAGAAAACAAATGAAAATCCACTATGATATGCTTAAGAAAGGGACTGTCTTTAACAGCCCCTTTTTGCTGTATACATATTTCAGTTAAACTCTGCAGCTTCCAACAATATCATTTTCCAAATGATCATTCACCCTGTGTACGTTTTTTCTCAAGGTTTTCCAAAATCTCCGCGCTCTTCTTTTCTGTCAGCGGATAGAAAAACAGTGGGATCAGACACACCAGATACATGATTCCAAAAAGCAGGTTGGTAGTCATATTGATACCGTTCAGGGCCTGCTCCGTCTGCTGTGCGTTGGCCACATAACCTGTCGCGCCCATGATCAGCAATGCTCCGGATACACCGAAGGCAGAACCGAATTTGGTGGACAGAGATACCGTTGCGTAAGAGGTTCCGTCGGAGCGGATTCCCTTTCTATCCTCCTGATAGTTGATGGCATCGGGAACCATAGCCATGGGAATCGGAAATGAGAAGCAGAAGAATCCATAAAAGCAATGTAAGATCAACAATACCGGAATATTGGCATATCCCATCGTCTTACCTACCACAAAGATCAAAATCAGAGATACACCTGCTCCGATATAGCCAATGGCAGCCATCTTTTTCTTTCCAACCTTCACAATATAATTCTTTGTGATAAAAATACCAACGACAGTAAACAAAGACGGCAGTGACATAAACGCTGCGATCAGGTCAAATCTCTGCACATTGTACATCAGATAATAGATGACCACTCCCATGCGTCCAAAAAATGCAGTCATTGCCAAAAGCTGAATAATAAAGATCAGCATCAGAGGACCGTTGGAGATTACTGTCTTGATACTTGTACTGACAGGAACCTTCACCGCACTTGCAGACGGCTTGATCGTTTCCTTACAATTGGCATATACGAAATAGAACAACGGCAGCGCGCAGATCGCAAACAAGACGGCTACCTTGGTATAAGCTCCTGCTGTATAGCTTTCGGCACCGCCGGAAAATTTCATCAGCAATGGCGCTGTGATGGCATTCAACAGTACAGAACTCAAATTGGTTCCCATCATTCTCCAGCTGTTCAGCTGAGCGATATCATCCGGGTCAGTAGTCATAACAGTTGACAGTGAGCCGTAAGAAAGATTTACCACCGTATAGAGCATACCACAGCCAATATAGGTAAAGGCAGCCCAGATTACAGCAGTATTACCCGAGCCAAGGGTAGTAAAAGCCAGCACGGAAAATACAGCTAAAAACGGTGCTCCATAAAAAATATAAGGGCGGAATCTTCCCTTCTTCGTATTGGTACGCTCTGCGATCGCACCAAACATGGGGTCATTCACCCCATCCCAGATTTTTGCGATCAACATGATCGCAGAGGCAATTGCCGGAGCCATCCCCACCACATCTGTATAAAAAACACTTAAATAGCTTCCAATAAATGTCCAACAAAGGTTACTTGCAAAATCTCCCAACCCATACGCGAATAACGTCTTTTTCGACAGTTTCTTCGTAGCTTCCATTTTTCTCCTCCTAGATTTCAACTATCTTGACAATCTTTCGCATGCATTTTTCTAAACGGACAAGTTCTGATCAGGCCACAGCCTGGAACATTTACAATAAATATCGTTTGACAGCACGCGACTATGGGATTAGAATAAATACGGGCAATGATTTATTCATTCCTGGCATATCGTGTGTTCGCGGCACCCGGTATGCCTTTTTCTGTGTCAAGTGTACACCGGTGCCGAAAGCCGCTAAGTAATTCACAGCACTTTCGACATCTCCTGTGTACGGTTCATTTATGGTTATCTCATTTCTATTCTCTTATATCTGTCCCAACAGTTTCTTCACCATGGCAACGTGACGTCTTGTCTGCTCCAGAGAGTCGTAGCCGCCCTCGTCTTCAAACTCGGTAACAATATATCCATTATAATCGGAATCTGCTATGACTGGAATGATTTCTTCATAAGGAATGGATACTTCGTGAAGATTTTCATCCACATAATGGCATTTTCCATGCATTTCAAAGCAATATGGCATAATTTTCTTCAGCCCTTCCAGCTCCGCTTTGCAGCTTTTTCTAAACTGTACAAATCCGTACATGCTGTTCAATGCGGCGAACAATGCCGGGCATTTCTGACCTTCCGGTGCCATGATCTTCATGGCCTCATCCATGGGAACATCGTCATAGCGAAGCTGCGCACAACGCTCAAGTTGTTCTTCTGTCGCACCTCCTGCCAGTGCTCTGTCCCAGTAAGGTTTATTCGGCTTGGTGGCAAAGCATCCAAAGTCAGGCACAAAGCCTATGTATTTGCTCTTTGTCTTTTCAATCACTTCCACATAGTCAAGAATAGACTGTGTAATGGGACTTTCCGGATTGTGGATTTCGATTCCCACATGTACATTATAAGCTTCCGCATAAGGAGCCAGCCTTGCAAGACCTTGTGGTGACAACAGATACTGCTCACGCATCACGGTACATCCCAGTTTGTTGGCGGAAATCACATCGGTGATGGCACGTGCTACCATCTCATCTTCTGTCAGGTCACGGTCTTTTAACATACCCCGATCCATATTGGCGGAATAGCAGATCGGTCCGATCCCATATTTTTCTTTGCAGCGATTGACAAATTCCACAAATTCGTCGGATACATATGGATAGGACGGGATCATCTGCGACGCCACGATCTCATATCCCTCTGCTCCCATTTCTGCCGCAGAACGGATCACTCCCTCCAAATCCAGCTCCCCTTTCAGATAAGGGGTTCCAAGTGAAAATAATGTGATACCAGTTTTAACGTTTGACATTTTTCTTCCCTCCTAATCTGTAATCTCCAATGTTTTACTTCCGCAGCTGTCCACCGGCATATACTGATGATCCGGACCGATCGGCATATATGGAGAACGGAAGAACAGCGTCACATCAATCTTATGCTCGCCTTCAGGAAGTCCGCCTGGATAAAATACCCGAACAGTAGCCGGTTCAATGGCCTGCCAGAATTCCGTATAGCATTTATCAAACTCTATCGGACTGAATTCTTTGCCGTTGATGCAGAATTTGATCCGCTCAGTTGGAACTTCAATGTCATCCACTTTTACTGCAAATTCATCGATCACTGACAGAAAATGTCCTCTGTAATAACTCAAACGGATGTCAAACTGATATCCCATTTTCTCGCCATTTACATAGTAATTCTTAAGACTGTCGCTGACCACAACATCTACAAAATTCATTCTCAATGCAAATCCCATTACTTTTGCCTCCTAATTTTCAACAATTAATCAAACTTAATTTCCTTATTCTCTCTGGCTGACTGATAGATAGCATCCAACACTTTAGTAACTGCCAAAGCTTCTTCTGGTTTTACAAGAGGTTCTGTACCGTTTTGTACTGCCTCAAGCCACTGCTTGCAGTCGATACTTCCCTCTTCTCCGCCGCCTCCTCCAAAGTAAGCAACGCCGCCTACTGGTGAAAGTGTCTCTTCCATAAGCTGATTGTTCCTGCCTCTGTTGTAAATCAGTTCATTTTTCGAGTAGCTCATTCCGGAATGGATCTCAGCACCTGCTTCTGTTCCGCAAAGTGTAGTGGAAGCTTCTCTGGATTCCAGCATATTCAATGCCCAGCTTGCCTCCAGAGTGATGGTTGCACCATTTTTCATTTTTACAAATCCCATTGCAGAGTCTTCTACCTCATAAGTTTCCGGATCCCATGGTCCAAATAAGTTACCCTCTGTTGCCTGCTTCAAGCCGCCCAACTTATAGAATACAGAGCCTGTCACGCTGTCAATGTCATAGTTGCCCATGCACCATAAGGTGATGTCCAATGCATGTGTTCCGATATCGATCAATGGTCCGCCGCCCTGCTGTGCTTTATCCATAAATACTCCCCAGGTAGGCACTCCTCTTCTTCTTACAGCATGAGCCTTTCCATAATAAATATCTCCCAGTTCCCCATTCTCGCAAGCTGCGTGAAGGTTCTGTACCTCCGGACGGAAACGGTTCTGATAACCTACTGTAAACTGCATTCCGGATTTCTTCCATGCCTCTACCATTTTCTCTGCTTCCACTGTGCTGTGAGACATTGGTTTTTCACAATATACATGCTTCTTTGCGGCAAAGGCTGCAATGGCAATCTCGCTGTGGGATACGTTTGGTGTACAGATATGTACCACTTCCACATCCGGATTTGCCAGCAATTCACGGTAATCTGTGTAAACCTTTGCGTCAGCTGTTCCAAACTCTTCGGCTGCCTTTACTGCTCTCTCCTCAATGATGTCGCAGAAAGCCACGATCTCATTTAAATCTGCATTGTTTTTCAATGCTGGAAAATGTTTCTGATTTGCAATTCCTCCACATCCGATCACTCCAATTTTTAATTTACTCATGTCTGTTTCCTCCTATGATTTAAAATTTTATTTATAACGATTCACTGTCTTAACATTATTTGCAAAAAAGAACAGGGTACATAATTTCTACATACCCTGTTTTGGGTGTCATCTTTATCTAAATGACATTGGGTTTCAAAGAGTCCCATTTTTACTGTGGTACCTCCGATGTTTACGCCAAATGCATATTTTTTCATCTCGACCTGTCCTCTTTCTTTTTTGTATTACGCTTCGAACAATACCGCTTCTCCTGTCTCTGCGGATTTCCATGCGGCTTCCATCACAGAAAGTACGCGGCGAACCTCCGGAATCTTGATGATCGATTCTGCTTTTCCATTTAACACATCATTCACATTTTTATAGAAATCCACCCAATCCGTCTTTACTTCCGGCAGCGGCTCTGTCACAATTCCTCCTGGCGGTACAGGGGCAAACTGTCTGGTCGGTCCGGCCTCTGTCTCCGTGATCTGAGGCGGCAATTTCTCCAACATTTTTCCGGTACGATAAATGTTTCCGTCGCATCCGAAGGTCTTAACGATCATCGTTCCCTTGTCTCCGGCTGCCAGCCATCTGGGCTGATATTCCAGGATATAAGTGGACAATTCAATATGAGCAGTAATTCCATTGTCCATTTTCATAATAATCTTAAAATAGTCATCTACTTCCTCATGAAGTACATTTTTGATGTCAGCATAGACAGACTTGATTTTCGCATGCGGCATCATAAACAGAATCTGGTCGATCAGATGCACGCCCCAATCATAAATCATGCCGCCGCCGAACTTTTTGTAGAGATGCCACTCGTGCATGTATCCATTTCCGGAATGAAGCTTAGACTCAATCGTGAAAATATTTCCCAAAAGTCCCTCATCATAAGCTTTTTTCACCATAAGCATATCTCTGTCCCACCGACGGTTCTGATGAGCGGTAAAAAATACTCCTGCCTTCTTACAGGCTGCTTCCATCTCGTCCAGCTCCTGCACATTCATAGCCGCCGGCTTTTCTGTGATCACATGTTTGCCTGCCTTAGCTGCCTTGATACACATTTCCTTATGAAGATAGTTTGGAACGGTCAAAATGACGGTATTGACCATCGGATCTGCCAGCAGTTCATCTGCTGACTGGTACATTTTGTATCCCATCTCCACTGCTTCCTTCTGCTTGTTCTCGTCGATATCGCATACGGCAACAACCTCCACTCCTGCTCTCGGAGCATTCTGCGCGTGCCATTTTCCCATACCGCCAAATCCGATCACGCCTAATTGAATTTTCATTGTCTTCTCCTTTTCTCTTTATTTATGATAAATTACTTAGATGATGTAAGGGTCAAAAGGTATTTTAACCCTAGTATCCTTAGATTACAAAATTTCTCAGATATTTTACACTTAACAGTACTGCTTTCTTGGCATCCTCCAGGCTGTTTTCAAATGCCTTGTCCTCCACCTCTATGCAGGTATAGCCATTGTATCCGATGTCTGTCAGAGCAGATACATATTTGCCCCAGTCCACATCACCCAGACCCGGAAGCTTCGGTGTCATATACTCCAGCGGCGTTGCCATAACTCCCACATCTGCAAGCTTGTCCCGGTATATCTTGATGTCCTTGTAGTGAACGTGAAAAATCTTGTCTTTAAACTCATAGAGGGGCTTGATGTAGTCAATCTGCTGCCATACAAAATGAGATGGGTCATAGTTGATCCCGAAATTGGGGCTGTCCAGAATCTCAAATACCTTTCTCCAGTTGGCAGGTGTGGTCATCAGGTTCTGTCCGCCCGGCCACTCGTCTTCTGTAAAGAGCATCGGACAATTCTCGATTCCGATCTTAACGCCCTTTTCCTCTGCATATTTTACGATTGGAGGCCATACCTCTTTCACGATTTCCAGGTTCTCTGTCACAGTCTTTTGGGGATCGCGTCCCACAAAGGTGGTGATCATATTTACATCCAGCAGAGCAGAGGCATCGATCAATTTGTAAAGATGTTTGATGTATTCCTCTCTCTTAGCCAGATCCGGCTCCAATGTGTTGGGATAATAAGCAAGAGAAGAAATCTCTACCTTTCTCTTACTGCAATAGTCTTTGATGTATGCAGCTTTTTCTTCATCCAGATTGGCAACATCAATATGACTGACTCCTGCATATCTTCTCTGTGCTTTTCCCTGGGGCCAACAAGCCACCTCCAGACATTCCAGACCATTTTCAGAAGCAAAATCCACAACCTCCTCAAAGGTCATTCCATCGCAAATTGCTGTGATAAATCCTAATTTCATGATTTCTTCTCCTTTTTTTATTTGTTTTGTACGTCCCTTTGATGATTCTATTGTACCGGATCCGAGAAAAAACCACTTCCACCAGGCGGTTGAGTTTTCGACCGAAAAATGACATTTTTGGTTTAAAAAAAAATCGTAAAAAATAAGAGGTCAAAATTCATACATAAAATTTTGACCTCTCCTCTTTTTGCTTCTTAAACGGATATGACCCATACTTACTGTTGCCATCATAATTGTTCAGTACCTTCACAGTGAGTGACTACCGAATCGTTGCCGGCCATCTTAAATCAATCGGCGGATTCTGACAAAGCCAATCTCATTCGGCACCAGAATAAGTTCCAGATTCAATTTGTGTTCCTTCGCTTCCAGCTTTTGAATCTTTAGTTTTGGCTCACAGACCCTTCTAAAATATTTAATATCATTTCTCGACAGCTCACTCTCATACTCCATCTCTGCCCATATATTCAGCACACTTCCATTGTTCTCATTGATTCGGTAGCTTTTTACCTGATACATTCCGTCTTCCACGTCGCAAAGACACAATTTTATCTCCAATGTCTCACGATCTTCAAAATACTTCCAGATATTCTCTTTCTCGACCTGGTCCTCCTTCGTAAAGTAATAATTATAATTCAGCGACTTCTGATTATGACACACAATTCCATACGAATCATGTCCATCTGTGCTAATCAGATAATTCTTGTCCTTGCCCACAAAACAGCGATACAACCGATTCAGGAACTCAAAAGCAAACCCCGCAGGCTTTAAAATTCCATCCTTCGAAATCACTCCCATGCCACCGTGCAGCATCAGATTTGAATCAAAATACTCCGAGACACGGTCGCTTCCCGGAAAATAACTTATTTCATCCACCATACCATAGATGTCCAGCACATTTTTTACAACATAAGCTCCTTTAAAGCATGTATCGTTGATATAGTTACGATCGGAAATCGTCAGGTTCCATTCTGTTATGTACAAGGGCAGATCTTGCATATTGGCTCCCGCCATAATCTCACGGACATTCTGAATACAATGAAGCATTCCTTCGTTATCTGTCTTTCTCCGGGAATATCTGTCCTGATTAATCTCTCCCCGCTCGTAGGCATAGTACAAAATGGACAGGAAATCCGGCCGATGCGGCTGCTGGTTCCATTTTTTCAGAAAGTCCTGCTCAGACTGTTCCACATATCCGACTCGCAGACCACAGCCGCCGATGGCAATATTCTCACTATAGCCTCTGACAACTTCATAGATAGTGGAAAACAACGCGAAGTATTCTTCCTGTACATTCTCTTTCCCCCACTGATTCTCATCCATCCACAGTTCCATACGCCAGGTATCCACTTCATGTCTTCCATAACGGTGAATCAGATGTCTCATGAGAGCTTTCATCAATTCCCTCCACTGGTGCAGAGTTGCCGGAGATTCAACTTCCTGATGAAATACAAGTGCCTCCTGCACATTCTTGTAGATACGCTTTGGCTTTCTTCCCAGCTCAATATGAGGCTTTAGTCCCTGATTCAGCAAAAAATCCAGAATGGAATCCACCTTGGTAAAATTGTATTCCTTATATTCTCCGGCAAAATCTACCAGCATCTCTTTTGAAAAAAGATTCCAAAAGCGCACATACTGAAATTTCAACGCTTCTCTCAAAAGGATCACATGCTCCCGTACCTCCGACTTCAAAAGGTCTGAGGCAGAGCCGATATTGATCATCCTTCTCCAGATAAACGCTGTGGCTTCCCTTGTTTTCACCGAACAGGAGCCTTTTATAACTCCTTTCGAGGAAGACTCCTCCTCTCGTTTTAATCCGTCCTCACGCAGAAATTTTTCCAGCCGTTCCTCAATCAGAATATCATTTTCATCCTTCTCCTGTTCCTCTTTCTGTTCACGTGAACGTTTTCTCACTGCAGAGGGCGTATCTCCATAGGCATTTTTAAAGGCCTTGTTAAACACAGCGACGCTGGCAAAGCCGTTGTCGTAGGCGATTCTGGTAATGGGTGTGTTGGTATAAAGCAATTCATCCACTGCATGATACAGGCGAATATTAGACAAATACTCCGCAAAGCTCATTCCATAATTCTTCTTAAAAAACCGGGACAGATAGCCATGAGACAAAAATAGCTTTTCCGACAAATCCTTCAGACTGATGGGCTGATTGTAATTGGCCCGCATATAATTATTAATCTGTAAGATGCGGTCTTCAAACCGATCCTTCTCGTTCATATTTTCTTTGTCCGTCGCCTGGACCAGAAAATGCACAGACAGGATATCCATCACCTGATAACAAAGAGCAATATGTCCGAAATTTGCCACGCCTCCCCTTGTGCTGAGGAAGTGATTCAAAAGATTTTTCAACACACTCCGAAGCTCATCATAACGCGCGCTGTCTTCCTTAGTGGAATCACACCAGAAAATAATATCCACACTCTGAAAAATATCGCTTACCAATTGATAGGTAATAAAAAGCCTGGCAAACAAAATATCCTGGGATGCGCTGATCTTATGCTTTTTGTTGGCATTGATCACCAGTATATCCTCCCGCTCCATGTGAGTTACCTGTTCCCCGATCGTCACATCCATCTTCCCTTCCAGCACATAGAGCAATTCAATATCCTGATGAAAATGCTCACGTTCCTCGGTTGTATTTAATACGTCAATACGTAGCTTTTCTTTTCTTGAATATTCGTCCATCCTCTCTCCCTTCTTTCTACTGTCAGCATATCGAAAAAGCATTCCGATGTCAATATCGACTAAAAACAGGTCAAAGTTTTGCCTGTTTTTATTCTCAAAAATCATATATGATAAAAAGCGTCAAAGGAAACTACTTTTCGGTAAATATTACCGTCCATTTTGCAGATAATTCGCCAAATGCCTTAGACACTGGCAGACGCCATTGCTCTTTTTCCCAATAGATAAAAACCCCGGATATTCAGGAATATTCACATTCCCAAATATCCGGGGGTTTTTCTTAATATATCTTCAAAATCCTTCCTAGCTTCACCAACAAGCTGCCGCATGGGAACCTGCGAATCTGTTCTTCTGAAGCTTTCGACACAAAAATAAATGCCAATACATAAAACAAAGCCGCCAACGGAATCGATACCGCCAATCCCAGCAGATTGGAAGGCAGTATCACCTGCAATCCATGATAAACGCCCCAGGCCACCACTCCCATGGGGATGCTGGCAAGAACGGGATGCAGATAAGCTGTCTTCCAGGGATTTTTGTACCGAAGGTATTTCTTCATATAGAAATCATTCAGCACACATACCACAACAGCATACACAATCATGGCAATCAACAGAGCATACACGCCCAGGTCAGTAAGCAGCAGCAAAAGTACCACCACAATCACATCGGCAGCCAGAGCAACGGCAGCCGTAAACATGGGAATGTTTGGCTTTCCGATTCCCTGGAGTACACCATTGGAAATATTTGACACACCATTTAAGAGAATCGTAAAGGACCCCAGCATCAACAGCTCTCCTGCCACTCCATTGGTTCCCGGAAACAGCAACGATACGATGGGATGGGCAAGAGCTGCCAGACCCACAGCACATGGTACGGAAATAAACATGGACAACTGCATGGTCTGATCAATCCGCTCCTTTGTCTCATCAATGTCACCTGTGGCATACAGCGCAGACACTTCCGGTATCATAGAAGTAGGCGCCGCACTGGCTAAGGTCAGAGGAATATTGATGATGCTCATAAAGTACACAGAATACTCCGCCAAAAGAAGACTGATATAATCATCATCCACTCCCTTGCTTCCCATAAGCTCTGAAAAAAGGTTGCTGTTCAGATAACCATTCACGTTATAGATAAAGGCACTGAGAATAATGGGCGAGACAATTAAAATAATGATTTTAAATATATCCCGATAAGACTCTTCCTTATGAGTCGTATCCCCCTCCACGCGCCGGCGGATTCCACGACGGTTTGCACCGTAAACCATCAGCATAAACAAAAGAGCAACCACCACTCCGGCACCAGTTCCCACTGTAGAGCCGGCAGCACCCCATTTTGCAACGCTGGCATCTGATCCGTCTGAAATATATTTGATAAACAGCCATGCCGCCACAATACTGACAATGGCATTAAAAATCTGCTCCAAAATCTGCGATATAGACGTGGGCATCATATTTCGGTATGCCTGAAAATACCCGCGATACACCCCTAAAATTCCTGATAAAAATATGGTGGGAGATAATACCTGCAGAGCCAGCACCGCATTAGGCTGGTTACTTGGTATAATAATCTTCGCTCCAAACAGACAAATCAATGCCACCACGCCGCCCACCACAGCTGCATATATCATGGAGCCTTTGAAAATCTTCTGAGCGTTTTTATAATCTCTGAATGCTATCCTCTCTGAAATCAGCTTTGACACCGCCTGAGGAATACTAAAGGAAGCTATCATCAGCAAAATCATGTAGGCGTTCTGGGCCAGACTGATATAGCCCATACCCACACCTCCCACAATTGCCGAAAGAGGACTCTTGTATAACAGGCCGATTACTTTGGAAATCATCGCTGCAATCATCAAAAAAGACGCATTTTTCACAAGATTGTTTTTTTGATCCATATTCATTTTTATGCGGTTCAAACAACCGCATATTCCCTCATTTCTAATAGGTTTCTAATTGATTTTCTCTGATACATCTGTCTCTTATACACATCTCCGAGCCCACGAGACTACGCTGCATC
>CAMQZX010000060.1 GCA_947039785.1 uncultured Lachnospiraceae bacterium
AGCGTCAGATGTGTATAAGAGACAGTATCATATCTTTCTTCCATATGAAATAATTAATTACAGAATTTTTACAATACGCTGGTACCGAAATAATTTTTTAAAAAACTCCAGCACCATGGCAAGAAGAAGACTGTCCAGCGTTCTCTGCAGCGGCCGTTCCCATCCTGTTTAAGATACGGCGGCAACAATCCTGATCCCGGTAAACAAAAGTATCTTCTATCCTCTGCCGATATTCCGGCTTCAGAACACATCCTGTCTCCATGTATTCAATCACTCTGTTCACCGTGGCATCTAAGGTATACTCCACTTCCCCGAAACCGTCTCTCTCATAGTCAAAATATCCCTTCGTATAGGAGTGGGTTCCATCGAAAAAATCTTCCTTGTCGAACTGGCAATAAAGTACTGGCTTTCTCAGATAAGCAAAATCAAATGCCACCGAAGAATAGTCCGTCACCAAAAGGTCAGATTCAGCAAATAAATCCCGGTAAGATTTTTTCTCATCATGTACCTTTACCCGGGAATCAAATCGAATACCGTCTCCCATGAATGCCGTGTTTGGATGAGGCATAAAACTGATCTGATACCCCAGTCTCTCTGCTGCTTCCAACAGTCTGGCATCGTTTAAAAGCTTCTCATAGAATTGCACGTATCTGCTCTTTGCAAAATTCTCTGACATGAGCCATACACCTTCTCCATCCCTTCCGGAGGACAAAGCTTTCCGCCAGGTAGGCATCACGACCACCTGGCTCTGTTCGTTGTGATACAATAAATCATACCGGGGCATTCCCGTCAGCCACACTTCCTTTGGACGATAGAAATAATCATACTGAAAAATGGCATCATATTCCTGTCTGGTAGACACCACCAATCCATAAATGTTCCGGTCATATCGATTCATCCATGAGGACTGATCGTCTTTGGTCACTCCATGTTGCAAAAAAATAAACTTCTGATCCGACAACCTGTCTTTATAATTGGCAGAAGCCCTGCTGCCAAAGGGATTTACCACTGCAAAATTCCCCTGGGAGGAAACAATGTATTCGCTGAGAAGATGATAAATCTTATGCTTCCAGGAAAACGGTTCAATCACGTTTCCATACTGCAAAATTCTCTCATAACCTTCAGAGCCTTTCCTGAGCACAAAATATAACATCACATCCGCCGGGGCATGTGTTTTCAGATATTGATAAAATGCCTCTCCATTATCATCCGCCCGGTTAATTCGGTCAGAAACCAACCAAATCCGCTGCTTTTTACGGCTTTTTATCCAGCAAAGACTACGGACCAAAACTGCTTTTTTTCCGGAAATCCCATTGAGAAGCAGGCTTTTCATCCGCTTGAGTGTATAAGCAGACAGCCGCAGAGTATTTTGGGGTTCCACCAAGACGGCATTGTGTTTTTTACAGAAAGTAAGTATCCAGTGATTTTTGCGATAGCAATGAAACACCTTCCTGTCTAATGGTGCATATTGCCCAAAATCCAAAGTAAGCGCCACATAACCGGCCTGAAATAAACAGATGCAAAATTGCAGCTCATACATCTGTCCTGGTTCCAGGGGAATCCTTACCTGAAAATATCGGATTTCCTTCCACTCTTTCTCACCCTGAGGCTTTTTACAAAATATCCACTGACAGGGAATAAGTCTGGAGTGGGTCACAGCAACCAGTGTTCTCGTTTGATTATGGGGAACTGCTATGCTTCCTTCCACCTCCATGGCCTGCTCATGAATCTTAATTACATGCAGCGTGCATACCACCTGGCTGTCTGTTTCCTCATTTCTGTTTTGCATCACATTCTTTTCTCTCATAAGTATACCTCTAGTATCCTAAACAACTACCTTTTCAGCAATTTTTCCAAAACCCGCTGGCAACACTGCTGATCATGATAGGGGAAGGCTTCCTCCATACGTTTTCTGTATTTTTCCTTCACCTTACATCCGTTCTCCATATATTCCACGATGCGATTGACGGTATCCACCAAAGTTTCTTCCACTTCCCCAAAACCGTCCTGCTCATAATCAAAATATCCTTTCGTGTAGGAATGTCCTCCTTCAAAGAAAGTATCTTTATCAAATTGGCAATAGATGACCGGCTTCTGCAAATAGGCAAAATCAAATGCTACCGAAGAATAATCTGTCACCATCAAATCTGACTCCGCAAAGATCTCCCGGTAAGTTTTCTCCCCGTCAAAGACTCTCACCTGAGGTGACAGTCGAAAGCTGGACAAAGCAGATATGATATTGGGATGGGGCATAAAGCAAATCTGATATCCAAGCTGAGCTGCCCTCTCCAGAAGATACGGGTGATTCAACAGCTTCTGATAAAACTGAAAATACTCACTACTCATAAAATTCTCTCCCAACTGCCAGATTCCCCTGTCATCAGTTCCTCCGGACAGAGACTTTCTCCAGGTGGGAAGAATCGTTACATACTTTTTCTCATCGTGATACAGACGGTCATATCGGGGCATTCCCGTCAGCCAGAGTTCCTTTGGTGTATAATAATAGTCATATTCCAGCATAGAACGATACTCCGGCCAGGTGGTGACCACCAGCCCATGAATGTTTCGGTTGTAACGATTGAGCCAGGCAGACTGATTATCTTTCGTGACACCGTGCTGAAGAAAGACAAATCTACTGTCAGCAAAAATATCCTTGTAATTTCTTCTACCCCGCCCAAAGGGATTCACCACTGTATTGTTTCCCTGGGAGGATATCACATATTCGCTGCATAAATGATACAATTTATGACGCCAGGAATAGGCAGGAACCACTTTGCCATACTGCTTCATACGCTTATAATCGGGAGAGTCAGCTCCAATAACATAATAAGTTTCCACGTCCTCCGGTGGCTGCTCCTGGAGATATCGAAACAATACCTCTCCGTTGTCATCTGCCCGATCCACCCGGTCAGAAATCAGCCAGATTCTACGGTTTTCACGCTTCATGCAACCATAGAAAAATCTGGCTGGAATAGCTTTCCAGCCGGCCTTTCCTCTCTGCAGCAGCCGCAACAGCGTCATACCTTTATGCATAAAAACCTTCCAGGTATTCTCCGGCTCCAGAGTCAGGCAGCCTGAATGTTTGCCATAAGAAAACATCCATCCATTTTTCCGGTAGGTGAAAGGCAGATATCCATCCAGCGGTGCAAATTTATCAAAACTATAGGTTAATTTCTCAACAGTCGTTTCTCCTCTGCGGCAGATAACAGTAATGCGAAAGGTCTGTGGTTCATCTAAGGAAAGTTCAGATTGAAAATAACAGGTGCGGGAAATCACCTCATCAAACCACAATTCCTGAACTTCCTTTTTTAGCATGGAGGTAGAACAAGCCTCTCCATTGGCCGTCACTTCAACCTGAAAGGGAATATCTCCGTATAGTCTGGCGCATCCCCAGATTTCTGCCCGATCTTCTTCCAATTTTAAAAACTGGATGGTACAGCCGCCTTGTTCCTCGCTGCGAATTGATTCATATTTCTGAATAAGCTCCTGATTCTGCGTCTCTTCAAATTTCTGTTTTACAAACTCTTCCAGGTAATCATTTAAGAAATAGTTTTTCCGTTCCCGCGAAAAACCAAGATGATTCATAAATAATTCTGGAGTTCCTGCCTCCCGCATAAGCAGTGTAATCTGCTCTTTCACCTGAACATAATATTCTGAATCCTCCGAGAAGAAATTTCTTTCAAACAGATTCAGATAATACATCAGTACATATCTGGCATGTCTCTCACAAATTTCAGGTTCTTTTCGGCAAAACTTACTCAAAGGAAGTAAAAACTGCTCTATCATTTCCCGGGAAAACTCTCTGTCACATAGCCGCTTCCAGAATTCACTGATGCTTCTGGTTGAAGGAATCTGGCACAAAGCATTTTCCACCACAAAAAGATTCGGCTCCCTCACAATATTCTCATACAACATCCTCCAGATCATAAGCAGCACAGAACAATTCTGATACTTAACAAATTCAATCGATAATGCAGAGGTTCTGAGTACAAAAGCATAGTAACAGGAGTGGATGAACCGATAGGATACTTCCAGATTCTGCTGCTCTGTCGGCTTTTTAATATAAGTATTCATGGCACTGATATGACCCGAGTTTTCCGGGCACTCCAAAGGAAATACGCATACATTGCACTCCTCCCCCATAGTGCTTCTAACCTGCTCATACCCATTGGACGACAACTCTGCGCCAGACTGGAGAATATGAAGAAACTCTCCTTCTGCCTGCTGTAAAGCGTCTGCAAGCTCCTCACTGGTATTGGCCCGTAAAACCTGGATCTGCTGATTTCCTATGGTCTGATTATTTATTGACTCCATTGTCGCCAAGTCTCTGTCAGAATCATTGCCAATGATGATTGATGTAGCAAAATATTTGTGATTCAACTGTAGTCTCCTTCCTCACATCCCCGGCATGAATATTAACTTCAATGTCATTGGCAATGTGATCTGTTATTATATTATTTATTATAAAGAACATTTATTCATCATAAAATAACAAATAATGGCATATTTTCATTATGCACACATTAATATAATATTGAAATATTTTTGCGCCGTCTCAGGACAAAACATTCCAGTTATTAGTACGCAAAATAACACTTTTATCAATCTAATGATGATGGTCAAGCTACTCTGTTTTATAAGTGCCCATTTTTGAGCAAACTGTTGCATTGAGATTAAATTTTCAAAACAATTTACAAACCAAATGCTATCATAAAAATATCTCCATCTGGTTTCTGAACTGTCACAATTTTGACACTTTCTCCGAATTTAAAACTTAGAAAATCCACGGAACCTTTTCACACATGTTTTGCAGCAAAAAAAAGAAGCAAACGCAACCACGTCCGCTTCTCTGACTGTATTGAATCAATAAACCCGCTTTTCTGTTACCACTGCATCCGGCAGGATATCGGTGGGTTCCACAGGAACTTCCTCCATCATCTGAAATTCAAAGGCGATTGCCACCTTGGGAATGTTATGTACCTCCAGGAAACGGTCATAAAATCCGCCGCCATATCCCACACGATGTCTCTGATTGTCAAATGCCACACCAGGCATGATCATCAGAGGATATTCCCAGTCCACAATCTCACCTCTTGCCGGCTCCGGTATATTAAAGTAACCCGGCTCCAGCTGGTCAAAGCTTTCCAACTGATAAAAAACCATATCCTTGCCTACCACCTTTGGACCTGCCACTTTCTTACCGGCTTTCCATGCTGCTTCAATGATTGGGCGAGTAGATACCTCATGGTTGTAATCCACATAAGCGTAAATCTCCTTTGCCTCCTGAAATACCGGAAGATTGATGAATTTCTCAGCTACAATGCTGCTCATCTTTACAATCTGCTCATCGGTGTGTTCTGCTCTTCTGGCAAATACCTGTTTTCTAATGACTTTTTTTGCTTCCATATTTTTCCCCCAAATTCACGATGGTTCCGTCCTTCTCCTGAATATCAATGTTATCCAATTGGGAACGGAGGTTCATTTTAATAGCTGCAATATACTCGCTGCGAAGCTTCGTACGTTCAGCCTTCTCTTCTTCCGTCAGCCCTTCTGCCTTTGCCTTACGGGCCAACTCGTTGATTCTTGCAATTAACTTCTCGTCCATATATCCTCCCAGACTTGACTTCCATCATCTGTGCTCGCTTATTTCATTATATAATTGTCGTCCCACAGATGTCAACAAAATTGCTTTTACGATTGTCTTTAGGACAACCGCTCAATATAGTCAATCAAATAAAAATCTTCTTTTTTATTGCCTACGAAAACAGTTCCGTATTCTCTTCCTCCCATAATCTTATGAATCACATGGAAGTCCTTACCATTGGCGATGATCATATCCGTTCCTGCAGCAGTGGCAATCTCGGCAGCAGTCAGCTTTGTGGCCATACCGCCCGTACCCACTTTGCTTCCTGTGGTGCTCTTTCCCATCTCCATAAAATGCTCATCCAGATTTTCCACAACACCTACAAATTTTGCATCGGGATTTGCATGAGGATCGTCAGTATACAATCCGTCAATGTCTGTGAGAAGAATCAGCAAATCCGCATGAATCAGTGCTGCCACCACCGCAGACAGAGTATCATTGTCTCCGAACTGAATCTCATA
This sequence comes from uncultured Lachnospiraceae bacterium, assembly GCA_947039785.1. GTDB lineage: Bacteria > Bacillota > Clostridia > Lachnospirales > Lachnospiraceae > JALFVM01. The sequence goes on from CAMQZX010000060.1 coordinate 6,106, forward strand.
AGTGGAAATGGTATCATTTTCATTTACAATGGGAATCACTCCCAGCTTCAATAATTCATTAAAGGTATTTTTTGCATTCTTTCTGTTTAAATTATTGACCATGGTATTCTTGGTCATCAGAATCTGTCCTGCCGTTTGATTGTATTCGGAGAACAATTTCTGATAAATCATCATCAATCGTGCCTGACCCACAGCCGCACATGCCTGCTTCTGCTCCAGCGCCTCCGGCTTGCCCTGAAACCCCACAGCGGCGCTTCCCACGCCAATGGCTCCGGAAGAGACTAACACTACTTCTTTTCCCTGATTACGAAGGTCGCTTAATTCTCTCACCAAAACCTCCAGCTTGGTGAGATTCAAACGTCCCGTCTCTTTATGTGTCAGGGAAGAAGTTCCTATCTTGATTACAATTCGTTTCTTATCTTTCAGTTTGCTTCGTATGTCTGTTGTTTCCACTGCTTTTATCCTCTTTCATGTTACTGGCGGCCGCTTTGATGGCCAGCCGCCGCTTATTTCCCCTATATATTACACCATTTTTCCGCCTGCGTCTATTGTCAACTGGAATAGTTCTCCAAAAAACTGTACAATTCCAGCTCAGAGGCAAGATGTTTTCCCTGACAGATTTCTTCCTGAAGAGATTGTGGAAGGCTGCCAAGGGAAATACTGGTCTTTTCATAGAGGGTGACCTTATCTCCCAGATAGACATAGACACACCCATCCTGTTCCATTAGATAATATCCCTGCTCTACTGTGGGAGTATCCACATGAACTGTATCTGTCATATCCTCCTCGAAAGATTCTTCTTCTGCCACTTCCAACTGCTCCATCTCACGAACCTGAGCTTTCAGAAGACTGACCTGATACGAATTGTAAAATGCAGTGGAGAGTACAAAAAGAAACAGAAAGATGCTGATACTATAGATCATTTTACGCATAGTAGCACTCCTTTTTTGACTATAGTATCTGCTTCTTTCTGCTTTTTATTCGAATAGAATTACCCTATTCTTTTCAATTACTTAATTCGATTTCCTCAAATTATCATTTCTATTGGATGGTCAGCTTGTCCAATTTATCATTCAGAACTATTTCCACCATAGTAGTACCTGTGTTCATGGTAATTTCCTGATTCTGCATGGTGATGTAATGAGTCTTGCCCCAGGGAGCGTCCTTCTCCCATCTCACATCGATGGCTTTGCCGTGGGTAATGTACTTACCTTGTCCGCCATAGATGACGTCCAGATTCAGATATCCATGATTATCATAAGGCTCATAGGAAGTATACTGAATCAAAATGTTATCAAAGGTAAGCTGCTCCCCTGTCATTTCATCAATCTGAATATCTCCAAACTGGAATCTCTTATATTTCTGAGTAGACGGATCATATTCAAACCAGGGCTTGTTATGGTCAAAACAGTCAAACCGTACTACATTTGCTGGAGTGGCTCCATTCGCATCTTCCAGGTCAATGGATTCACCTACTTTGGCAAACTGATAGTGACCATCATAGTCAGCATCGTATTCCTGACTGTAACCGTAATCCACAATTCCCCTCTGAATGCCGTCATAGCTGGTATATGCGTTATGAGGCGCCTTTCGGTCTGTGGTCCGATAATAGATGTCACCGCCAAAATTGCTGAGGCCACTGAGGTTGTGGATAAAGTCCTGCTCCAGATATGGAACCGCATAGGCAGCCTGTCCATAATGAGCATACAGCGCATTGAATTCTGTGGCAAAGAAAATATAATATTCCCGGCAGCTTCTCACAGAACCAATTTTCTCCAAATCGTCGTAATTTTCAAAAATCCCCATCAGTCGGGTAATATTTCCCTCCACTGGAGCTTCATAGACAACACCAGCTCTGGAAATGCCATACTGAGGGCAGGCGTCAATAATATTATTTAACATGATCGCCACAGGACGTCTGCGTCCCTGGGCTTCGGGAACATGCTCGCCTGTCAAATAGCTTTTGACCATTCCCTCCGGAATCTCCTCTTCGTCTTCCTCCGGTGTCGGCTCCGGCGTTCCCTCCGGCTTTTCGGCAACATCCTGGGAAGTCTGAATATTAATCTTTGACTCATCAATGGGAGTCTGTTCCTTTTGCTGCTGTTCGCCGCAGCCCGAAAACAGAGTGACTGCCGCTAAAATCCCCGCTATCATCCATAGTTTCGCTTTTCTCATCCTATCCTCCATTCTGATTATGCTTAAGACATAATCCTATCGTGTAATCCCCAGCATGTCCAATACTCTGCTCTGTCTGGCTTCCATAACTTCAGCTTCTTCCGGCACCATATGATCGTATCCCAGAAGATGAAGCATACTGTGAGCCACCAGAAAAGCAAATTCACGCTCCTGGCTGTGACCGTACTCCTTCGCCTGTGCAATTACCTTCTCGGCGGAAATCATAATATCTCCCAACACAATTTCCTCCGTATCAGGATCCACATAAGAATTCATATCCTCCTCAATCACGTCGTATCCTGCTGGAATCTCAAAAGGAATCATGGGAAAGGACAGCACATCAGTAGGTGCATGAATGTCACGAAATTCTCCATTGACCCGTTTGATTTCTTCATTGTCAGTAACCACCAAATTTACTTCCGCCTCATAGGGGAATCCTTCTGTCTCCAGTACTTTATCCGCCACCTGCTGAGCAATTTTTCCATGGTCCACATCCAGCCTGACATTGGTCTCATATTCCAGATGAATTGTCATAAACTACCTCCTGCCTTTCGTTGTCTTTGTATTTCGCTTTTCATAGCTGTCGTATGCCTGTACAATTTTCTGAACCAGCGGATGTCTCACCACATCTTTGCTGGTTAATTCACAAAATGCAATACCCTCCACCTTCCGAAGCACCTTCATGGCCACATCCAGACCAGACTGCATACTGCTTGGCAGGTCTTTCTGGGTGGAATCTCCGGTGACAATGACCTTGGAGCCAAAGCCAATTCTGGTCAGAAACATTTTCATCTGGGCAGGAGTGGTATTTTGAGCCTCATCTAAAATAATAAAGGCATTATCTAACGTTCGTCCTCGCATATAAGCTAAAGGCGCCACCTCAATCAATCCCCGCTCCATATTTTTTGCAAAGCTTTCCGGTCCCATAATCTGATACAGAGCATCGTACAGCGGTCTCAGATAAGGGTCTACCTTGCTCTGCAGATCGCCGGGCAGAAATCCCAGCTTCTCTCCGGCTTCAATAGCAGGACGGGTAAGAATGATCCGGCTGATTTCCTCATTGCGGAATGCCGTTACCGCCATTGCCATGGCAAGGTAAGTCTTTCCAGTTCCTGCAGGGCCTGTTCCAAAAACAATCATTTGCTCTCGGATGGCATCTACGTATTTTTTCTGCCCCAGCGTCTTGGGTTTGATGGGACGTCCCTGAATGGTATGACAGATACATTCCTTATCAATTTCCACAATGGCCTTCTCCTGGTCTTCCATCACCAGAGCCAGAGAATAATTCACATTCTGCATATTGATAATGTTTCCCCTCCTGGACAGTGTCACCAACTGCTCAAGCAGGCTTTTGGCCCGCTTGGCATTGCTTTCTGCTCCCAAAATTTTTAAATGTCCGTCACGGCTGATCAATGTGACGTTTAAAGTTCTCTCAATGACTTTCAGATGTTCATCGTATTGTCCAAATACATTTCTTTCATGTTCAACAGGTAATTCAATTAGTAATTCTATGATGCTATTGCTCATTCGCCAGTGTCCTTTCTTGCGGCTCCTGCAACACTTCCACAGGAGCCCTCTTGCCTATTTTTTCTACAACAGTAATGGCCCCCTTACTGATGCATGATTTTTCATTTAATGATATTTTAACATTATTCTGAGAAACTTTCACCCCTTTTTCAGACAATTCTCTTATAAATTTTCTCAGATGTTCCTGTGCAATTTCTCGAAGCTCTGCCTCGGAGTACCGAAAACGATGAATTTCATATTCCCGATCCTCCACCGTACCGACCCACAACGGCAAAACATAGTTTTCTGTAAGCTTTGCCGGCTGAAGATTGGATATCTGATCATAATGCTGATATCCTTTGTGGGGAATACGCAGATTCACCCGGTAATTCAGCAGTTGGAGACAGAGCTGCTTTTGTACTTCTCCTGTATAGACTCTCTTTTCGTATATTACTGGAATCTCATCTTCATAGCTATAGTTCCGCTGAATATAGACGTCCGCATCGGATTCCACATATTCATAGCGAACCACTTCTTTACTGTCATTTAAAATTTCCAGACGACCAGATACCAATAGATCTCCCGTCTTACAGCTCTGACCGATTCCCATCTTGGGAACTCCTTGTCTTGTGACCATATGTACAATGATTCCGTCCTGGTCCGCCACCAGATCACAGGGCGAACTCTCTTTTTCCTCAGCCAGAGAAGGATGATCCATATTTTCCTGTATGGTAATCAGCAGCCGGGTGCCTTTGATTCTGGCAGACACCCAGGTAATATCAGGAAAATGCTGGCGTAGGGAAGCGGCAATCTGACCGCAATTTAATTTACTTCTGGCAATGCCGTGCACAATATCTTCCTGTTCCAGATAGCCCAAAATGCTCTGGGTAGAATAGCTGTAATTTCCTTCCACGTGAATGTTCCAGATTCGGGTAGAGCACAGAAAGAGAAGGCACAGACAGCAGAATATTCCCACAAAAAAAGCCTTTCTTTTTTTATTCTGGTAAAAAAAGAAGGGCAATCCGGATTTTTGCAGTATATGAATTCGGGAAAAGGATTTTCGGCAGACAGGCTTTAGCCGAAAGAAGTCTTTCAGGCTAATTTCCATCTCATAATATCCATCTCTGTGAGCCACATGCATAAGGGATATTCCATGATGGGCACATAATTTTAAAAATCGTTCCGGCGTTTTGCTGATCAGACGAATCTTTACATAGCCCCTGAGATAACGCACAAACTGTTCCATGGATTGATCATCCTCCTGAGTATCAGTTTAGAAATACAATCTCCGTGATATGCCCTGCAATCAGCATCTCATCGTTGGTGTAAGAACGTATTTCCAGAGAACTGCCCGATACCTGAACCCTGCCATTTTTGGTGAGGACCAGAATTCGGGAGGTGGTGTATTCCTGAATACTCTTGTAATTCTCAATACACAGACAGGTATTTCCTGTCACGGTGATCAGCGCCTCCCGATAAGCCAAATCCCTGGGGATTTCCATAGCAGAAATCACATGTTCCTTCACACGCATAGGCTTACTGCTCATTGCATCACCTGATTTTTATTCTTATTCTATGCACTGCCCTTGCCCACTATGTATGTCTGGGAAAAATATTCGAAAAAAATGTCTGCCATCCTTAACGGAACAATATCAGAGAAAACCACAAAATCGTGTTTCCTCCCAAGCTATAAGTCATCTCATTGGTCTCCACAATCTCAGACACCACCACACCATGACTTTCCAGGCAGGGATGCATCCGCTCTGGAAAACGGCACGGACTGTCGGGATAAGCGCATCGTTCACAGATCGCACAGGACTCTGTAGACAGGATAAAGCAGTCATACCCCTGTTCTTTTATATAATTGCCAATCTCATTGGTGAGATCCTCATGAGCACGCCTTGTATCCAGCATGTCTTTCATATTCATGATGTCACTGACCTCTGCCACACTGGAAAAAAAGAATCCGTAGGGGTAAGCCTTACATCTTGCCTCACATTCCTCCAAATTACCCACAGCCGGAGGACATGCCCAGGTGGTACCATAACGCTGACATTCATTTTCACAGATAAATCGCACTCGTGGGGAAAAATTCAGATCCTGGGAGTTAATAATCCGATATTCAAACACTGGATACTGAGCGATAAATTCCTCCAGTCCAGTAATCTTTTCTATTTCCATGGTATTTCATTCCTCATGAGAACTCCTGACATGAGATTTCTCATGTTATCCTTTCTTTTGTTTCTCTCACACTCTATACCATTATAGCGGTCTGCCCGCACTTTCGCAAGAAAAACAGACAGAAATCGTTACTGAGAACGGAGTGAACCGTAACGACTCCTGTCTGCTTTTTCGTCTGTTTGCCTCGCAAAGAAAATAAAGACTTCGGTGTATTGCAGATATGTGCAGGAGTATTGTATTATTTGATATTGGGCGGTTCTGTCTGCGGCTTCATGCATTTTCCACCCTGACACATATAAAATTTTGCTTTTTCCTGTGGAATCGGGAAATCCTTTGTAAATGGGATCAGACGAGACAATTCCTGTTGGTTCTCTTTTGTCTTTACAATGACGGAAAGATTGGGAATATATTGTTCCTGCAAAAAGGCGGTCAGTTCTCTGGGTATATTCTCATCACAGGATGTACAGACAAATTCACTGGAAGGATACAAAGTTCCCATTAACGCCCATAGCCCATAGCTATATCCCGGCGGATATTGCTGGATACTTCCTGCCAGAAACGCAAGCTGTCTGTCCGACACATCCCGAAGTTCAAGATTCCCTGTATAGCTGCTTAAAGCACCAAAAAGCATAGCTGCTGCAGAATTTCCTGAGGGAATTGCTCCATCGTAGATTTCCTTCGGGCGGATGATCAGACTTTCTGCATCCTTTGCGGTGAGGAAATACCCCCCCTTCTCCCCATCCTCAAATAATTCCCGAACCTGCTCTGCACGAAACATTGCCTCCTTTAAATAATACGGATCGTAGGTTGCCCGATACAATTCCATCAGGGCAAGACCATAAACAGCATAATCGTCCAACTGACCTTGACAGGCCGCATGTCCTTCTCTCCATCTGTGGTACAGACGGCAATTTTCATCCTGCATATGCTGTTCAATAAATATGTTCCCACGTCGTGCACTCTCCAGATAACACTCCTTACCCAGAATCTGAGCCGCCATAGCCATGGCAATCATCACCCAGCCATTCCAGGACAACAGCACTTTATCATCTCGATGAAGCTGTGTGCGGTGAAGGCGGTATTCGTAGAGCTTTTGTATCCGGGAATCCTGTAAATCCCAGGCTTTGTCCTGCATTCCGATTCTATTTGGAATGGATGTTCCTTCAAAATTGCCCTCCGAAGTAATCTGATAAAGCCGACAGAACTCCTCACCGTCCTTATCCCCCAAAACTTCTTTGATTTCCTGAGGTGTAAAAACATAATACTTTCCTTCCACTCCATCGCTGTCTGCGTCCTGCCCGCAGTAAAATTCTCCCTGAGGACCAGTCAGCTCTCTCAATATATAGTCCAGGGTATTTCTGGCAGTTTCTGCGTAATGAGGCTGTTTTGTCAGATGGTAAGCTTTCAGATATGCCATGGTAAGGAGAGCATTGTCATAGAGCATTTTTTCAAAATGGGGTACCAGCCATTTTTCATCCGTAGAATAACGGGAAAATCCTCCTCCGATGTGATCCTGGATACCGCCTTTTGCCATGGCTTCCAGAGTGGTCAGTGCCATTTTCAAGGCTTCTAAATCTTTTTCCAACACAGAGTATTCCATCAGAAATAGAAGATTGTGAGGTGTAGGGAATTTGGGAGCCTTACCAAAGCCGCCCCATTTGGCGTCAAATTGCCGGCGAAACAGACTGGCAGCCTGTTTGATTAGAGCTCTTTCTGGTGTTTTGGCTACTGTATCTTCGGCATTTTCCAGAAAAGATGCAATGTCTCTTCCTGCCTTCACCAACTGCCCTCGGTTGCTTTTCCATAAGCTACTGATTTTCTGCAAAATATCTATCAATCCAGCCTGACCATAACGGGGATTCTTTGGAAAGTAAGTTCCTACGAAAAAAGGCTTTTGATGAGGTGTCATAATCACCGTGAGAGGCCAGCCGCCGGAACCAGTTGTTGCCTGACAGGCTGCCATATACACTGCGTCCACATCGGGTCGTTCCTCCCGGTCTACCTTAATGCAAACATAATGCTCATTTAACACTTTCGCCACTTCCTCGTCCTCAAACGATTCATGAGCCATCACATGGCACCAGTGACAGGTGGAATACCCAATACTGAGAAAAATGGGTTTGTCCTCCCTCTCTGCCCGATCAAAAGCCTCCTTCCCCCAGGGATACCAATCAACAGGATTGTGGACATGCTGCAGTAAATATGGAGATTTTTCTTCAGATAAATGATTCATACAATTCCTTTCTTTTCAACCGATGTATGGACTGTCCATCAAATCATTTTCCGGCAGTCCAGCCAATTGCTATAAACATATTATACCCATAATCCAAATTCCATACAATTAAGAAAAGCGTGTGAAAAAGAAGTCCGTTCATCGACACCCTTTCCAACACGCTCTGCAATACACTTAATTTCTACCAGTACCAGACTACACATATACTCACAAGAGCCAGTACCATTATCAAATAATCATCTTTAAAATATTTCTCCTCCGTTCCCAAGATTATTCCCAGATAATTTTCATCATGGCTGATCCAAGTGAATTCCCAGTAACTCTTGAAATTTCCCGGCCCATTCTTCTGTCTGATAAAATATGATACAATTTTGATATCCATCACTGGTGATATACAGAGATTTCCCTGTATTCTGTTGACGAATAACCTGATTCATAAAAATCAGCATTCTCGGATCGAACCAGTCGTAATAAGCTTTGGCATTGTACTCATAAGCAGTTCCATTACACCGGAACCGAATGGTCTGAATCCCCGTCCCAGATTCCTGGCCCACCTTACAATCATCCTCTTCCACATCTGTAAAGACCAACTCGCCCTGCAGAATTCTGGATAACTCCTTCAGGAAATTAGTATACATCTGGCTGATTTCAAATACTTCCATATCAAAAGAGTAAATCTGGTCCGTCATTGGAAGATAACATTGCTTCTCTTCATCATAACTTCCCAATCCTCCGATAGAATCAAAAAGAAGTCCCAGAATCTGCTCCTCATCCATGTCAGCCAGTATATCCTCGGGCATTCGAAGCACACTCTGAGCCAAAATCTCTTCCTGTTCCATCACATCAATCCCTAAAGTTCTAAGCTTTTCCAAGCTTTCATGAATATACTCTTTCACATTCATTTATCTCTTCTCCCATGCTTTCTAGTAATAAATCTATGTATTATCAAGTTTCACAAGTAAAGTTTTAATTGCTTTTACTCCCTGCATCAATATCCTTTCGCGTGCGGCTTTACTATAAAACACTTACTCATTTATGATACGGTTGGTGATTAATGATACGGTAGCTTCTGTAAATCTGTTCCAAGAGAATCATCTGCATCAGTTGGTGAGGAAAGGTCATGGGCGAAAAGCTAAGCTTATAGTCTGCACGATGAAGAACTTCGGGGCTTAACCCAAGGGAACCTCCAATAACAAAATCAATGGTGCTGATGCTTCGCACCCCCAGATTCTCCAGATATTTGGAGAGGGCCACGGAATCCAGCATTTTGCCTTCAATGGCAAGGGCGATTACGTAGTCACCCTCGTTGATATGCTTTAAAATTCGCTCACCTTCCACTTTGCGGATGGTATCCTCCTGAGCAGGGCTGGCACCATCAGGGGTTTTTTCATCATTGACTTGTGTAAAGGTCAGCTTACAGTATCGACCAAGCCGCTTAGCATATTCTCCAATACCATCACGCAAATATTTTTCCTTGATTTTTCCTACAGAAATTATTCGAATATTCATATGGGTTCTCCAAAAATTCTCCTGATTCGTTTCCCAGTTTCCATATCCATACCATTGACCAGAAGCCAATCCACTGCATAGTCAACTCAATAAGTCAGTGTATACGTCCGGTAGGCTGTCTCGCTTTCCTGACCATTGGCTCCAAGCTGGAAGGCATAAAGTGTATGCATTCCCTCCGGCATGTTGATGGGGTTGGTATACTTGGTGCTGTTGGTGGTTGGCGCTTCGTCAAAAGCATAGTAACAGATACACCCATCCTCCACCTGAATGGTGATAAAAGTATCTTTATCAAAGGATGTCTCTTCCGGAAAAATCTTTGGTGCATCAGGTCGTTTTAACACCACTATATATTTCCGATAAATCACATCACTGGGAATCCCAAGACGATTATATCCAATTACGTTCAGTTCTGTAACGCCTTCCCCAATCTCCAGAGGCGCTGTATATTTTGTACTTTCCTTCGAGGGGGCTTTTCCATTTAAAGTATAATAATAAGACTCACACTCACCGGAGATTGTCACCTCAAATTTCTCACTGTAAGCTCCCGTCTCATAATCAATCTTCGGATCCGGAGTGATATAAGGGGCAAACTGATTTCTAATTTTAGTCACCTTGCAATTATCCATCAGCTCCTTAATCTTATCCGGTTGTCCGTTTTTCTCATAGAGAGCAAGCAATTCCCCATAAATAATCTCGCTTGAAGGAAATTGCTCCAGACATGATTCCATCACCTTGATTGCACCCTCCAAATCATTTTGTGCCACTAAAATCTCCGACAAAAGACGATACGCCTCTTCATGATTACCCTCTAAAGTAATAGCCCGATCAATAAACGTCAACGCTTTATCATAGTTTCCCCGTGCCAGACGCTCCTCTGCTCTATGATACTGATAAGCATAGGAGTGATAATTCCAATATTGAAGATAGGTGTATCCACCTAAAATTGCCACAGCTAAAAAAACACAGCACAAAAAGAGCAAAATCACCTTGCGCCTTCTTCTCAAAAGATTGTGCCGCTTCATTTGCTCTTTCACATGCTGCATTCGTTTCTCTTTCTTGTATTTATTTTGATTTTGAATCGTTTCCAACGTATTGTATTCCGGCACCCAGGGTATTTCTTCCAGGCATTTAGGACAAAACAAATTGCCTGTTTCCACTTCCTCTCCGCAATTTGGACATTTCATAAGCCAATTCTCACAATCTATAAAGCTGTATCGCTGAAATCTGCTTTCAGTTACAAATTCTCTTCTATATAATTTTCGAACTCTTCCATTGCCATCAGGACTTTTCTCGGCTTCGTTCCCTCTTCCGGGCCTACCACTCCGGCAGAAGACAACTGATCCATGATTCTCGCTGCCCGGTTAAATCCAATCTTAAAGGCACGCTGCAGCATTCCAATGGATGCTTTGTCCTTCTCGATAATAAACTTACCTGCATCGATAAAATAAGTATCCCGTTCATCTGCGCCACCAGAAGCAGCGCCATGACTGAAGCCTGAGGTATTAATCTTTTGTTCAATCTCTTCATTGTAAGAAGACGTTGGATTTTTATTTGACAGGAAGTCAACCACGGCACTAACCTCCTGATCTGACACATATGCTCCCTGTAAACGGGCCGGCTTTTGATATCCCTGAGGATAAAACAGCATATCCCCTTTACCCAAAAGCTTCTCTGCGCCATTCATATCCAGAATAGTTCTGGAGTCCACTCCAGAAGACACCGCAAAGGCAATTCTGGAAGGCATATTTGCTTTAATCAGACCAGTGATGACATTCACAGACGGACGCTGTGTTGCAATGACCAGATGGATACCTGCAGCTCTGGCAAGCTGTGCCAGACGGCAGATGGCGTCCTCCACCTCTCCAGGAGCCACCATCATTAAGTCTGCCAGCTCATCTACAATAATCACAATCTGAGGCATTTTCTCCGGAATCTTCTCTCCTTCCTGGAAAGTCATATGATCCAGCTTATTATTATAATCCTCCAGATTTCTCACACCATATTCAGCAAACGTATTATATCGGTCTGTCATTTCAGCCACTGCCCAGTTCAGGGCACCGGCCGCCTTCTTAGGATCAGTGACAACAGGAATCAGCAGATGGGGAATGCCATTATAAACACTCAGCTCTACCACCTTGGGATCCACCATGATCAGCTTCACTTCCTCCGGGGAGGCCTTGTATAAAATACTCATAATTAAGGTATTAATGCACACGGACTTACCGGAACCTGTTGCTCCGGCAATCAGCACATGGGGCATTTTTCCGATGTCTGCCACCACCGGCTTTCCTCCAATATCCTTGCCTGCCGCAAAAGCCAGTTTGGACTTTGCCTGCTGAAATTCCTGGGATTGAAGCAGATCTCTAAGCATAACAGCGCTGTTCTCTTTGTTGGGAACTTCAATTCCCACAGCCGCTTTGCCGGGAATGGGTGCCTCAATACGAATATCTGCAGTTGCCAGATTCAGCTTGATATCATCCGTCAAACTCACAATTTTACTCACCTTCACACCTTGTTCCGGCTGCAGCTCATACCGGGTTACAGTGGGACCGCAGCTTACATTGGTCACGGTCACATTTACCCCAAAATTGTGAAGCGTTGTCTGCAATTTCATGGCAGTCTCACGAAGATGCTCATCAGAGTCTCCCCCAGCACCTTTCTTTCCCTTTTTCAACAGGGATAATGGTGGAAATTGATACTCCGCCTTTTTGGGCTGTACTTCAATTTCCTGCTTAATATTCTCCACATTGGACGCAATCTCCTGCTTAGAGGAGGTCTTCTTTCTCACAGAAGAAGGCTTTTTTTTTGCCTCTTCTTTCTCAGCATCCCTTTGAGCCTTTATTTCAGGTTCCTCCTCCGGCAATTTCGCTTCCTCAAAAGGGAGTTTATCTGTCTCTTGAACTTTCACAGAAGGCATGGGAATCTCTATTTCCTCTTCCTCGGAATAAGAGTCGCTTCTCTGTATTTGAAAATCCACCTGTTCCTGAATCTCAGGTTCTGGAGTTTCTGTTTTCTGTTCTGCTTTCTTTGATTTCCTGTTCTTTTCCTCAACAGGAGGCTGGAAAGGCATCAGCTTCGTGCCTGCAAGAAAACCTCCCTCTTCTCCGCCCTGGGAAGCAGCCTTTCTCATCTCACGCTCCTTTGCCCTGAGAGCAGCACGCTGTGCCCGCTCTGCTGCCTTTG
>CAMQZX010000061.1 GCA_947039785.1 uncultured Lachnospiraceae bacterium
CCCCCCCCCCCCCGGCAACCCCGCTGCAGCGTAGTCTCTTGGGCTCGGAGATGTGTATAAGAGACAGGCGATATATCGTGTTAGTTTGAATGTATCTAATAAAACATTTTGAGAGAAGATGGTAAGAATATTAAAATGTTTAGTGCACATTAGAAGAAATTAAAAATGATATGAAAAATTGAAAGGAGAATTAAAATGGCACATAAAACGGAATTTTTATATTTATCTGAACAGGATACAATTAGAGCTGGAGTTCTCGATGCTGAGAAATGTATTAATAATGCAGAGGAAGTATTTACATTATTAAGTAAAGGGGATTATCTAATGGGAGGAAGTAATCATAATAGCCATGGATTGGGCCTGGTATTCCCCAAGGAATCTCCATTTCCTAATATGCCAGTGGCTGGTCCTGACCGAAGATTTGTGGCCATGCCAGCGTATTTAGGCGGAAGATTTGACGTATGCGGTAATAAATGGTATGGATCTAACGCAGAAAATCCAAAGAAAGGCTTACCTCGGTCTGTACTTACAGTTACGTTAAATAATAAAGACACTGGTGAACCCTTGGCTTTTATGTCTGCAAATCTGTTGAGTGCTGCTAGGACAGGTGCAGTTCCTGGTGTTGCAGCAAGACATTTGGCTAGAAAAGATTCAGAAGTTGTTGCTGTATTGGGATGCGGACAGATTAATCGCTCTTGTCTTAGATCTATTTTGACTCAGCTTCCAAATGTGAAAAGAATTCTTTGTTATGATATTTTCGAGGCAGCAGCTAATAAATTTTTGGAATGGGCAAAAGAAGAACTAGGAGTGGATGGTGAAGCAACGGTTGATTTGGAAGCGTCAGTAAGAGAAGCAGATGTGTTAACTGTAGCAGCTTCCAGACTGAAACCTTTATATATCAAGGATGAGTGGCTAAAAGAAGGTGTGACTGTTTTAATTACTGGTCCGATGCAGACGGATGATTCATATTGGATGAGCACCAAATTAGTATATGATAACGTAAGATTGCATGAAGCTTATGTTCAGGAAGCGATTGAATCCGGAGATAAAGCTGCATACTATAAAGGTGTAATCGGAGGTCCGATTTATACTTTGATTGATGCTGGTAAAATGCCTAAATTAGAAGATTCCACCAGTATTGGAGACGTAATTCTTGGCCAAAAAGTCGGTCGTACTGATGATAAGCAGAGAATTACTTTTGTTGCCTGTGGAATGGCCACCTTTGATGTGGGATTGGGTTATGACTTATATCAGACAGCACTGAAGGAAGGAATTGGTCAAAGGTTAACATTATGGGATGATCCGTATCAGAAGTAAATGGCGCAGTATATCCGTGTATTCATAGAGAAAGGAAAAAATATATGAGTACTGAACTTCTCTTGTTAATAATTTGTTTTTTTGTACTTATGATCATTGGAATGCCAATTGCCTATAATTTGATTATTACAACAAGTATGTACGTTCTTCTAAGCGGCTTTGATATCGTAGTTGTAGGAACGAAAATGTTTGAAGGAATGAATAGCTTTTCTTTTCTAGCCGTTCCGTTCTTTGTAATAACAGGACAATTAATGTTAAGGGGCGGCTTGTTGGAATTGCTGATTGATTTTGTTAATGCTTTTTTTGGAAGATTTAAAGGTGCCATTGCCATGGTGACGATCGGGGCATCGTTACTTATGGGATCTATTGTGGGACTGGCAGTTGCTTCAGCAGCTTCTTTAGGAGTATTTTTGATTCCTATGATGAAAAAAGAAGGTTATTCATCAGCGTTTTCGGCAGCGACGATGTCGTCTGCTTCTCTGTTGGGACCTATTATGCCGCCATCTGTATTAATGATCATGTATTGTATATCAGTAGGTAATACTTCTATTGCGGGTATGTTTCTGGGAGCTGTGATTCCTGCTATTGCTATTGCGTTTCTTCAAATATTGGTGGCGAATAGAATAGCTACGAAGCGGGGATATAAATCTTATGAAAAGGTAAGCAGAGCTGAGAAGATACGGGCTACCAAACGAGCTTTTCCCGTATTACTCCTCCCGGTTATTATTTTGGGGGGCATCTTCAGCGGTGTGTTTAGTATTACAGAGGCGTCTGCTATTGCTGCCGTGTATAGTGCCTTTTTGGCATTTGTGGTTAGAAAGACTGTTACAATTAAAGATGTACCGACTATCATATTGGAGGCAACTTCCACGACTGGTTTGGTGCTGATTCTGGCAGGAGCGGGAAGTGCTATGGCTTGGGCAATTGCTAATGAGCAAGTGTTGAATTCCCTGATTGGTCCTCTTTCTACTATGCCAAGTTGGGCGTTTCTCCTTCTTGTAAATATCTTATTGTTGATTTGCGGATGCTTCATGGACGATTATGCTTCGATTGTAATTTTAGCTCCGATTATTGCACCGATTGCATGGCAGCTTGGCATTGACCCAATTCATATTGGTGTTGTAATCTGTATGAATCTGGTGGTTGGACTTGCCACCCCGCCATTTGGAATTACCTTATTTGTGACAAGTCCTATTGCGGGGGTCCGTATAGAAGATACAGTAAAAGAAGCGATACCGTATTTAGTAGTAACTATTGCAATATTATTACTTGTAACATTTGTTCCCGCAATAACAACCACGTTGCCAGGACTGATGGGATATTAAGGAAGGAGAAACAAAGTTATGAAAAAAGTGATTACAACCATACTTGTGGCATGCGCGTGTGTAGCCAGTGTGATATTAATTATGTGTATGTGCAATACAATGTTGAAAAGATCTGGCATCAGTGAGGCATCAGGAGCTAAGGATCTTGCTGAATTAGAGGAAATTGATATCCGTATTAGTGCGTGTAACTCTGAGTCGCATCCTCAGACTTTGGGCTTATACGCTATGAAAGACTATGTGGAAAGAATATCCGATGGTAAGATTACAGTCAGTGTATTCCCAAATGGACAACTGGGAGATGAAGAGGTATCTCTTACTCAAGTACAGGCGGGAACACTAGAAATGTGTACTTCTTCTATAGCCCCGATTACCACATTTCAGAAGAAATTTTCTGTATTGGATATACCATTCTTATTCTCTGATTATGAAGAAGCTTGGATGGTTTTAGACAGCAAGGTTGGACAAGGCTTGATGGAATCTTTGAATGATATGGATTTAAAAGGTCTTGCATGGATGGAAAACGGCTTTCGTCATATTACAACGAAGTCAAAACCGGTGAATACTATGGCTGATTTAAAAGGTGTAAAGATTCGTACTATGAATGCCCCAATGCATATCTTGAATTTCCAGACATTGGGAGCGAATCCTACTCCAGTAAATTTTTCAGAACTTTATATGGCTATGTCTCAGAATATTGTAGATGGGCAGGAAAATCCGATAGCAAATGTCTGGGATCTGAATATGTACGAAGTGCAGAAATACGTATCTTTGACAGGGCATATTTATGATTCTATGCCGTTGATTTGTAATTTGAGTTGGTGGAATAACCTTCCGGCAGAATATCAGACAATCATTCAGGAAGGAGCCATGATCGGACAGAATTATAGTCGCTTCTGTAATTATGAACGAGAAGATGAATTGCGTACGATGCTGACTGAGAAAGGCATGGAATTTACAGATGTTACAGACGAAGCAAAAGAAGAGATGAAAAATGCTACTCAGAGTATTGTAGCAGATGCAGTTAAAGAAGAAATCGGAGCAGAATATGTAGATACGTTCCTGACAGAAATGGAAGAAGTAAAATCTGACATTCTCAAAGGAGTTCAGTAATGAGGAGGTAAGATATTGAAAACTCTTAATAAAGCAATAGATATTATGCAGAAAATCGTACTGGCAGTTTTAACGATCATAGGTGTGTCTATGCTGGCAATTGCCGTAGTACATATTTTCTTTCGATTTGTTCTGAACAATTCTTTGAATTGGTCCGAAGAATTGCTGAAAATATTACTGGTGTGGTTTTGCCTGTTAAGTACATCTGTGATTGCAGTAAACAGAGAACACGTAAGTATTGTAATATTTAAAGACCGTATGCCAGAAGAATTGAATCAGTTTTTTACTTTATTATCTCAAGTGTTGATTTATTTAGCATCTGTTATGGTTATTTATATAGGTGTCAGAATGGTTATGAATAATCTGGAAAGAGGAACTGCAGCATTGCAGATTCCGTATATATTTGTCTATGGTGCAGTACCGATATCTTTTTTGATTATTTCCATTTATGAACTCCGAAATTTAATTATGGATTTCAAATCTTATTTTAAAGGAGAATGGCTAGGAGAGAAGGACGAAAATATTCAATTAGACGTATCGGTGATTGCTCAAAGCAAGCTAGAGCATAAAGAGTAAAATGCAAAGAACACCCCGCCACTGTTGATAGTGTGGTGGGGTGTATGTTTGTCAAAGGCCAAGATAAAAACCTTGACTGAGTATGGATTCTGTTTTTTCAAGAACTCTTTGGGCTTCGGAGTAGTTTTTCTCAGCAATAGCAGCTACCAGATAATTAGACAGACATAACGGTGCGGCAAAAGAATTTTTATAGGAGAGACTGGAGATGGAACAGGGAAGAATGATATCTCCATATCCTCGCACAACACGGTAGTCCTGGCTGGTGATAAGTATAATTTTAACACCTTCATTTTTCATCCAGGATAAAATGGTGGCACTGA
This sequence comes from uncultured Lachnospiraceae bacterium, assembly GCA_947039785.1. GTDB lineage: Bacteria > Bacillota > Clostridia > Lachnospirales > Lachnospiraceae > JALFVM01. The sequence continues at coordinate 4,649 of CAMQZX010000061.1, forward strand.
GCTTTGAATAACGAGGAAACAGATAAGCAATGCAGACGTCACCTTTTTTTGCACTGACAATTTCTTCTGGATAGACCATACCTACAGATTGAATTAAATGTGTGTTTTCGCGTATTTCCCCCAGTCTGGAAGCCATGTAATATGAAATAGTAAAGGAACTACGCATGCCTAGAATATATACATTAGGAGCATCTAAGATAGAATTAATAGCAGCATTAAGATCATCGTTATTTTGTGCTGCAAGTGTACGCTGGATATTTATAATATCGTTTTGAAAAGAATCATCCAGTAAGGAGTTGGAAGGATGCTCCTTTTGGATTGATAGACGATCAGGTAATTTTACCTTTGTCTGAATATGATTTTGGATATCCTTTTGCATTTCGGAATAGCCGTTGTAGCCTAAGGCTCGAGAGAACCTTATAATAGTTGTCGTGCTGACTCCAATTTCAGTAGCTAATTCATCTAATGTGTAAAATGCAATATTATTTAAGTTGTTGGTCAAATAATTTGCTACCTTTTTTTGGGATTTTGTAAAACTATCAAAATGGTCGTTGATAGTTTGCAGGAAATTTGGCATAGTAAATCCTCTTTTTCTTAAGATATTTCTATATTTTAACATTTGGCAAATTGAATGTCAATGTAAGTTGAATTGCTATTATGGTTCTGAAAATTTAGTTATTGTTATGAACCAATTTCTTGCGCAATGTGTTGCCGTGACAGGGTGAACGGTAATAGCTTTTGTATGAGAAATTTATTTAATGATACAAAAATATGGAATGTGTTGAGGTTTTCTGTTATTATTTTTATAGAAAGTGGGGTGAAGGTTATGCCATTACCAAAAGCAGAGATGAATTTTGAAAGAACATCTGCAAAGCAGAGAGTATATGAGACTGTTAAGGATTGGATTATTGAAAGACAATTGAGGCCGGGAGAGAAGGTTTCAGATATTGAAATGGCATCTTATTTTCATGTGAGTAGAACTCCGGTGAGGGAAGCGCTTCAATTGCTGGAAACGCAGAAATTGGTGAAATCTTATCCGGGAAAGGCAACATTGGTTACGGAATTGCAAACAGATGATATTGAAAAATGGTATCTGCCTATGGCAACACTGCAGCAATTAGCTATTTCACTGGCTGTAGATCGGATAACATTGTCACATATTAACCAATTATATAAGCTAAGTGATCAATTTAAAGAGTGTATCAAAGAGCAAAATAAACCAATGCCTATCATGAAAGCAGATGAAGCGTTTCATCGCTACATTCTGGAGATTGCCGGGAATGAGTATATTTCAGATTTTTGTGATGTATTATGGATACATATTCAACGTTTGGAGTACAGCTATTTCCGTGATACTCCATTAGAAGCATCAGTGGAGGAGCATGAACGTATTATCGGTGCATTGGAGATGAGGGATAGTTATTCTGCTTCTCTTTTTATGAAAAATCACTGGGATCGGACAGTATTGATGATACATAGTCTAAATCAGGATATAGTACGTAACGAGAAGACTAATAGTCTAAATAAAAGTGGAGAGCACCCAGAACTTTAAACAGTTTTGGGTGTTTTGTTATTATTACTGTTCAATTCATTTCCGGTAACACAGAAACGTTCTATTCTCATAGTTCACACTATTTACATGTTTTTTAGGGGAAAAATGTGTTATAATCGTGTGCAGAACGTAAAAAGAAGGAGTGCGGGATTATGAGAAGGAAGACTTCAGAATTAAAGATAAAAGCAAGAATCCAGCTGCAGGGGAATTATTCCATGTTAATCGGTGCTACTGTGCTGATCAGTATTATAGCTGGAGTGGGCAGCTCTCTGTCAGTGGCCTTATTTGGAGGAAGTTCCTTGTTGTCCATTGTGATGAGTCAGATTTTTTCTATCATAGTGTCTCTGATTGCCTCTGTTTTTTCGGCCGGATTGTCCTATATGTATTTGAACATCAGCCGGGGGAAAAAGACTGGTTATGGAGATTTATTTTATTTATTTCAGCAGCATCCGGACCGTGTGATTATGGTAAGCATTGTGCTGACTGGGATTGAGTATATTTTTACACTGCCGGGATTGATCTGGTCTTATCAGTCAACTGCTGCGGCTGCCACTGACATTATGGCGCTGCTGGAGGATACGCTGGTTATGACAGCGATTATGATGGTGGGGTTGGTTTTTGCCACATTGGTATCTATGCCATTTACATTCAGTTATTTTTTGCTGATTGACCATGCAGATATGGGAGCAGGAGAGGCAATAAAGACCAGTATGAAGCTGATGAAGGGGAATTATGGTCGGTACATTTATATGCTGCTCAGCTTTGCCGGACTGTTAATTTTAGGAGTTTGCAGTCTCTATATTGGTCTGCTGTGGGTACAACCCTACATTTCCATGACAGAGGTGGAATTTTATCGGGATCTGATCGGAGAGCTGGATAAAAGTGAGCCGCAGACTATGGATCGGGCTATGAATGAAAATCAGAACTATCGTTATGGATACCCTCGTGAGGCGGATGACTATAACGCAGAGGCGTAAAACGAGACATCAAAACGTACTTCGTTTTTGTATAAGCGGAGGAATGACGAAAAGATTACAATACTGTTTTGGTTAGTAGAATCTTTAAACGGGTATACGGGCACCTTTGAATTTATGCTGTTTAAAATTGTAAATAACAGCTGCCAAGGTGTCGGAACATTAGATATATGATATATCAGGGAGAAATTATATGGATATTATACAGGTGTTAACGCAGGAACTGGGAGTGAAAAAATGGCAGGTGGAAGCTGCTGTTAAATTGATTGACGAAGGGAATACCATTCCTTTTATTTCCCGTTATCGAAAGGAAGCGACAGGCTCCTTAAACGATGAACAGCTCCGTCAGCTTCATGAACGGCTGACCTACCTGAGAAATCTGGAAGACAAGAAAAATCAGGTACTGTCCAGCATTGAGGAACAGGGAAAGCTGACAGAAGAATTGAAAGTACAGATTTTAGCGGCTCAGACATTGGTGGTGGTGGAGGATTTATATCGCCCTTATCGCCCCAAACGACGTACTAGAGCCATCATCGCAAAGGAGAAGGGATTGGAGCCTCTGGCAAACATTATCATGCTTCAGCGGACGGACAAGCCTCTGGAGGCAGAGGCTCAGGCATTTTTGAACCCGGAGAAAGAGGTAAATACTGTTCAGGATGCCATTGCCGGAGCCAAAGATATCATCGCAGAGCATATTTCCGACAATGCAGATTATCGTATTTATATTCGAAATCTGACAGCTAAAAAGGGCAAGATTACCTCTACTGCCAAGAATAAAGAAGAACAGTCTGTCTACGAGATGTATTATGAATTTGAGGAAGCTGTCTCCAAAATTGCAGGACATCGTATTCTGGCATTAAATCGCGGTGAAAAGGAGAAGATTCTAACCGTAAAGGTGGAGGCACCGGAGGAAGATGTACTTCGCTATCTCGAAAAGAAAACCATCAATCGGGATAATCCGATTACAGCGCCAGTTCTGCAGGATGTAGTAGATGACAGCTATCATCGTCTTATTGCTCCAGCCATTGAACGTGAAATCCGCAGTGACCTGACAGAAAGAGCAGAAGACGGAGCCATCAAAGTCTTTGGAAAAAATCTGGAACAGCTGCTGATGCAGCCGCCAATTGCCGGACAGGTAGTCTTGGGCTGGGATCCGGCGTTCCGTACAGGCTGTAAATTGGCAGTGGTAGACGAAACAGGTAAGGTGTTAGACACCTGTGTCATTTACCCCACGGCACCTACTACAGATGCCAAGATTCGTGCAGCCAAAGATACTTTAAAGAAAATGATCAGAAAGTACCACATCACTTTAATCTCTGTGGGCAATGGAACAGCGTCCAGAGAATCAGAGCAGATTATTGTGGAGCTTTTAAAGGAAATCCCGGAAAACGTACAGTATATCATCACCAATGAAGCAGGCGCTTCCGTCTACTCAGCCAGCAAGCTGGCCACAGAAGAATTTCCTAATTTTGATGTGGGTCAGAGGAGTGCTGCTTCCATCGCACGGCGTGTTCAGGACCCACTGGCAGAGCTTGTAAAAATCGATCCCAAATCTATCGGTGTAGGTCAGTACCAGCATGACATGAACCAGAAGAAGCTGGGCGAAGCCTTATCCGGTGTGGTAGAAGACTGTGTAAATAAAGTCGGGGTAGATCTGAATACAGCATCTGCTTCATTACTGGAATATATATCAGGAATCAGCAAAACTATTGCCAAAAATATTGTGGCATACCGGGAGGAAAACGGCAGCTTTACAAGTCGCCGAGAGCTACTTAAGGTAGCTAAGCTGGGACCCAAGGCTTTTGAACAGTGCGCAGGCTTTATGAGAATCACCAGCGGAAAAAATCCACTGGATGCCACCAGTGTCCATCCGGAAAGTTATGACGCTGCATCGAAGCTTCTGGAAAAACTGGGACACGGTACTCAAGATATTGCAGAGAGAAAGCTTCAGGGAATTTCAAAAGAAATTAAGGATTATAAGAAGCTGGCAGCGGAACTAGAAATTGGCGAGCTGACTCTTCGCGATATTGTAAAAGAACTGGAGAAACCAGCCAGAGATCCCCGTGATGAAATGCCCAAGCCAGTGCTTAGAACGGATGTTTTAGATATGAAAGATTTGAAGGAAGGTATGATTCTGAAAGGAACAGTGAGAAATGTCATCGACTTTGGAGCATTTGTGGACATTGGAGTTCATCAGGACGGGCTGGTACACATTTCCCAGTTGACAGATAAGAAATTTATCAAGCATCCGCTGGAGGTGGTCAGCGTGGGAGATATTGTGGAAGTAAAGGTTCTCAGTGTGGATTTGAAGAAGAAGAGAATTGCGTTGACTATGAAGGGAATCAAATAGAGAAAGTCAATCATTTGTACAGCTAAGGAGGCATTTACAGTGGAAGACGATAAGAAAAAAGAGTACGTTCTGCCGGAGAACAGCCCGGTATCAGAAAATCCGGACACCTCTTATATTCCAAGGAAAGTGGAATCGGAAAACAGCAGCGCGGCAGAAGAACATCAAGACACACAAAATCAGAGTCTGTGCAGTCAGGAGACAGTAAATAGAAGCTACCAATATGGACAGCAAAACTCAGTTTCTCAGCCTGACAGCCAACCGGATGAGGACCAAAGAATAGAGCAATCAAAACCGGCCTGTTATCGAGGGAAGGAACAACAGACAACCGGCTGCGGTCAAAGTTCAGAACGGCAAACTGCTGGCTATGAGCAGAATCGGGAGCAACAGACAGTGGGATATGAACCCAATCAGAACCCAGGCTATTATCGGAATAACCAGAACTATGGTCCCAATGGATATCGGCATTATCCGCCTTATGGTGGGCGCCCGCCCCAGAAAAGCAACAGCTTTGCAGTGGTATCTATGATTTTTGGCATTTTCTCCCTGTTATTAGCCTGCTGTACAGGTGTGGGAGGAATCATTATGGGATCACTGGGAATCATTTTTGCCATTCTCTCCAGAGGAGAAGAACCTATGCACACCCAGGCAAAGTTTGGTCTTGGAATTTCCATAGGAGGAATGGTTCTGGGCACCATCGTGTTGATTCTAACCCTTACACTTCTGACATCCGGCTCCTTCCAAAAGCAGCTTAATGATGAACTAAACCGCTACGGATACAGCTATGGGCAGAACTATGATGGCTATTTTGATGATTATTTTAATGAATATTCAGACGATTATTTTGGCGATGGATATTATGATGATTTTTTGAATGGATTATAAAACCTGATAAAATCCTCAATCATGTGAAAGTGGTTGGGGATTTTATTGTAAAGCATTTAAAGCTATTGCATATTGTGGGAACGTCTGAGAACAGGAAAGTTAAAGAACGTATTGATAAATGATTTGGAATTTCCGGATATTACCTGGTGTATTGTTAAGTTGTCAATACACCAGGCTTGATTATTGTGATACAATATAGAGCCATATTAGTAAAGTACTCATATTAATGTTGCTGCCTGCAGATTTTTTACGGAGTAACCCGTCCAAATTCCATGGCTTTTTTCTGAATATACAAAAGTCTCTCAAACTTAGCCGCCGGAGGCACCGTATCTGCTACAGACAGGATCAGATGGTCTCCCCGCCCAAAATTCTCAAATTTCTGATTTACAAATTTTTCAAAGGCATAATCATCCATGGAGTCTTCCAAAACAGAGATGGATGGAATGCCGCCCCAGATGGTACACTGGCTGCCGAGAACTCTTCTGGCTTCTTCCAAAGAAACTTTTGTCATAGGAGCAGGACAGATGGAATCAGCAATATCAAAACCGGATTTGGCATACAGACTCATCAGTCCGGTATTTTCTCCGTCGGTATGAGTAGCCAGGAATTTTCCCATCTTGTGAGCTTGCTGACTTTGTCTCTGAAGAGAAGGCATGATAAATTCCTCGAACATGGATGGCGCAGTCAGAGACGCATCGTAATTGGCTCCTGAGAGAATGACTTCTGCCGGACTGTTCAAAGCCGTATCAAATAATTTGTCACAGAAGGGCTGAATCTGTTCAATGAAAGCGTCCATCTCGTCCGGATTATCATACTGCTCATAATAGAAAGTATCAAAAGCCATCAATTCCTTAATTAAATAGTGCCCGGGAGATGCCCACATGGCGGAGAGTGCCACGGCAACCCCTCTATCTCCTACGTATTCTTCTTTGTATGCGGTATAATTATCGTAGTCAGGAATAATCTCCATATTTTCAAAGATATAAGCCATAGCGGGATAATCATCCATGGATTTAATGGCATGTTCTGTAATTACATACAAGGTAATACCATTTTTCTTCATCTCTGAATTGTGGACGACCGTGGTAGTGATGTTACCTTTCGGTGTCTCGTAGCACACCTTAAGAATTCCATCACCGGATCTTTGATAGGTTCGTTTTACATTATGTAATTGAATACGGTAGGGATGTTTCTTCAGATGATAAATACCCAGGCCCACGTCCAAATCTCCTGTTTCCGGGTCCAGAAAATCCTTGAAGTCCGGAATAATAGAATGATAACCGAATCCCAGATCATCTGTCATCTCCCGCAGCGTGGCATGTCGGTATTTATCTGGCAGCGTATTACTTCTGGAATTGGCATTATACCAAATGTCCAGGCGCGGCACATAAGGAAGAACATCCGTGGCTTCCCCCCGTAATGTTGCTAATATGCGTTCTTTTACAGTCATAGTTTCCTCCTGAAATTATTCTGGTGTAGTGTTTCCCTGGTATTTGGCTTAAGGCCGAAGGATATCCGATGAGACACTACATGGACTATCTTCAGCGAATTGGAGAATGAAGGAGTTGATTTAAGCATAGCATAGTTAAATTTTATTGAATAGGGGCAGGGAACCAAAAAAGAAGGCAGAAATTGTGTTGCCAGGATAAGAAATTGTGGATTGTACAGGGAAACTGGACGGCTGAATTTTCAAGTGCTATAATCAATCTAATCGAAAAATGAACATAAATTTTTGAATTTACAGAAAATGGGAGGAGGAGAAATAAGTGGAAAGTTTTCTGGCTGAAAAATTTATTGAAAAAGCAAGAGACATGACAGAATACAACATCAATATTATGAATGAAAAGGGGATTATTATAGCAAGTAAAGATGGGAACAGAATTGGACATTTCCACGAAATTGCCTATTGGATTGTTCACGGTGACGAGGAGATTATCGAAGTCCCGGAAGAAGAAAACGAATTGATGGGAGTGAAAAACGGCGTTATGCTTCCCATCGTCCAAAAAGGTAAGAGAATAGGGGCCATAGGAGTTACCGGAGAGCCGGATCAGGTGCGGCAGATTGGAAAAGTGATGCGTTTTGCCATTGAGACCATGTATGAATTTGAATTACAAAGGGCTCAAAATACCAAAAGGCAGGGAATCAAAGAACGTCTCATCAACAATTTCCTATATAATGAAGCTCCGGATTTGGAAAAAATCAGAGAGGATGCCCAGACTTTGGGATGGGATGAGTGTTATGTGAGAATTCCGATTTATATGGTGCTGGACAATATGGCAGACATCCCAACTGTCATCAGAAAGCTGAAGTCAAATATGTTTTATGACAGGCAGGATATTATTTCTCCTGTCAGAGAAGAACAGATTATTATTTTTAAGAGTTTTAAACAAATCAGTTCAGATATTTCCGTCTATAAAGAAATTGTCACGGAATACTTGTCTTCCTGCGTCGAATACTTGGAAGTGATGGGTGTGGAGTATTCGATTTATATCGGGACTTTTCAACAAGATTTTGAACATTATAATACATCGTTTCGCCATTGCCTCTGGCTGAAAAAGCATGTTCAGGGGAAGATTTGTTATTTCTATGAGTATGTGGATGAATACATGAAAGAACTGGTGACATTGGTGGAATACAGAGACATTTATCAGGTATATGACCATCTGATGGATGAGAAGACACAGAAAGATTTTATCGAGATTATCGATTCGCTTCAGAAGAATAATTATAATTTTAATGCCAGCAGCAAGCAATTATACGTCCACAAAAACACACTGGTATTTCGATTCAATAAGATCAAAAAGCTTTTGGGAGTAAATCCCATGCAGCAGGTGGAAGACAGAGAATTTTTGAGCTATCTCTATTATTATATGAAGAATAGAAAGTGAATTACTGTTGATCTATGTACTGTTTAAAAAGATTATTTCAATGACACAAAATACGGGATACTTTTTATGTTGACGAAGTATAGGATATTTTGAATTTGTCTTTTAAAATAATAGTATCAAAAGCGAGAAAATAGGGAGAAACAATAAGGAGAAAAATGATAATTGAGACAGGGAGGCGTAAAGATACATGCAATTATCAGAAAATGCATTAAAGCTAAAGCAATCGGCAACCTTTACGGTGAACACAAAACGTATGAAGATGATACAGCAGGGAATTGATGTGGTGAATTTTGGAGTGGGGGAACCTGATTTTGACACTCCGGAGTTTATCAAAGAAGCGGCAGTCAAGGCATTGAAGGATGGACAGACCAAATATACAGCCATTGCCGGAATGACATCTTTGCGGAAAGCGATTGCAGACAAACTAAAAAGAGATAACAATCTGGACTATGAACCGGCACAGATTGTGGTCACCAACGGAGCCAGGCAGGCCATCGGAAATGCCATTGCTGCTTTGGTAAATCCTCAAGATGAAGTGCTGATCATATCTCCAGCATGGATCAGCTATCAGCAGTTGATCAATCTGAACGGAGGTGTACCGGTTCTGGTGCCGGTGGATCGGGAGCATGACTATCTGCCCACAAGGGAAGCATTGGAAAGTATGGTGTCTTCCAGAAGTAAACTGTTGATTATCACCACTCCCAGTAACCCCACAGGAAGAATTATGGGAAGGGAAGTTCTGGAGATGATTGCCGAATTTGCCATTTCTCATAATCTGTACGTGATCTCCGATGAAATTTATGAGAAGATTGCATTTGACCATATCAAGCACATTTCCATTGCATCACTTGGGAAGGAGATTTTTGAACGGACCATTGTAATCAATGGCTTGTCCAAAAGTCATTCTATGACTGGATGGCGAATGGGATATTCAGCATCGAATTCCCAATTAGCCAAGATGATGACCAACATTCAGAATCACTATACGGCAGGAATTAATACCATGACTCAGGTGGCATCCCTTGCAGCTTTGGAGGGAAGTGAAGATTGTGTGAGAGAAATGGTAGCACAATTCCAGGTCAGAAGAGATTATATTTACCAGCGAATCAATGGAATAAAGGGACTATATGCTGTGAAGCCTCAGGGAGCATTTTATCTTTTTATAGATATTACGGAGCTGATTGGCAAAAAATATAAAGACAGAGTGATTACCAGTGCATTGGATTTTGCAGAAATTTTGCTGGAAGAAAAAGCAGTTGCCCTTGTGGCATGTGAGGATTTCGGTATCGAGAACCATGTTCGTGCCTCCTATGCTACCGCCATGGAGAATTTAATTAAGGGCGCAGACAGAATTGAAGAATTTGTAAAGAAGTTAGTGTAATGCAGACGAAAGGGAAAGAGGTAGAAAGATTCATGATAAATTTGAGTGAATGGAAACAACAGATGAAGGAGAAGCCGCTGTATGGCTGCTTTGTCACATGGTCAAGTCCTACTGTATGTGAATTTGTAGCGACCATGGGATTTGATTTTACCTTGATCGACAATGAGCATGGAGTTATGAACGAAGAAACTTTGGAAAATATGGTCCGTGCATCCCAGGCGGAAGGCGTGCCGGCAGTGATACGTATTCCACAGGGTATTTATCAATATGTTCAGAAGTCGCTGGACATGGGTGCCAATGGGATTCAGGTTCCCCTGGTAAACACGGCGGAATATGCCAGAAGAGTTGTGGAATTGTCCAATTTTCCACCAGATGGAAAACGTGGAACTGCATATCAGACAAGAGCGGCTGGCTATGGATTGGTGGCAGACAAGAGGGCATATCTGAAAAAAGCCAATGAGACAAAATTTGTGACGGCTCAGATCGAGACGATGGAAGCGGTAGAAAATATTGATTCTATTTTGGCAGTGGAAGGAATTGACTGCTATTTCATTGGCCCCGGGGATTTGTCCACCTCCATGCAGCTTCCATACGGAGATTCTAAGGTGAATCAGGTAATTGACGAATGTATTGTAAAAATTGCCCGGGCAGGTAAAATTCCAGGACTTCTGGTAGGAAGCCCCGAGGCGGCGAAACATGCCGAGGAACTGGGAGCCAGATATATAGTGGTGGCCATAAATAACTGTATGTCAAACGGAGCAAAAGCCTTTCTGGATGGTGTTCGGTAATTAAGAATACGGAGGTTGTGATGAGGCAAAAGAAATGGAATATAAAAAATAAAGAGGATTTTTTTCTAGGGCTTATATTTGCTGCGTTTGGCGTCTGTTATCTGCTGGAATCCATCCGGTTGCCGGACAAAGGGATTGATGCTTTGGGCGCTGGATTTTTGCCTGAGATTTTGGGAGGCCTTGCAATCCTCTGTGGGGGGATACTGGCAGTGGTGAGTGTCAAAGGCAGAGCCAATGAGATTTCGGAAATATCCATGGCTGAGGAAAAAGTGACAGAAAGTGAAACTCAGGAAGAAGAGACCAATTGGAAAGCAGTGGGGCTTAGCCTTGTGCTGCTGTTGGCAGCTGTGTTTTCCATTGAATATGTGGGATTTGTCATTGTAGGAGCGCTGTATCTGTTTTTCCAGATTCTGATTTTATCTCCCGGAAAGGATAAAAAAATATGGATTTATGCAGTGATTGCTGTTGGTGTTTCTATAGCGGTGTACTTGCTATTTAAGTATGCGTTTCACATCATGCTGCCCAATGGGCTTTTAAAGAACATAATGTAGGGGGGATTGTATGGATATTTTATCATTGATTGGAAGCAGCTTTCTTACGGTATTGACCCCTTCCACCCTTCTGATGTTAATTGTGGGCGTGGGTGTGGGAATTGTATTTGGAGCTATTCCCGGTTTGTCGGCATCTATGGCCATTGCATTGTTTTTGCCGATGACATTTTCTATGGATGTTACCAACGGTATTTGCACGTTAGTTGCCCTCTATGTGGGCGGTGTGTCAGGAGGACTGGTATCAGCAATTCTTCTGAAAATGCCGGGAACCTCCGGGTCTGTGGCTACAACTTTTGACGGTTATCCTATGGCCCAGAAAGGGCAGGCGGGAAGAGCCATCGGTATTGCAGTAATCTCTTCCTTTACAGGGGGTATGGCATCCTTTCTGGTGCTGATGTTTGTAGCTCCTCAGCTTGCCAATGTGGCATTAAAATTTTCGGCAGTAGAGTATTTTGCCGTGATTGTGTTTGCGATTATGATGGTATTTTCTCTGGCTGGAAGATCTGTCCTCAAAGGTATTATTGCAGCGATTTTGGGTTTGATGGTATCTACTGTTGGGGTATCGCCGGTGGACGGGGTTTTGCGATTCACCTTTGGAACAACAGAGCTTTTGAATGGTTTTTCCATTCTTCCCACATTAATTGGTCTGTTTGCAGTTACAGAATTGTTCGGACTGGCGGAACAGAAACATAAAATGGGAACAGAAAAGATTATTGAATTGACGAAGGTAAAAGGATTTGGCTTTTCCTTCCGGGAATTCTGGGAGCATAAATTTACATTCCTACGATCCTTTCTGATTGGACTTGGAATTGGAATTTTACCTGGAATCGGAGATACAGCATCCAATATGGTGTCCTATTCTGTGGCAAAAACCACATCAAAACATCCTGAAGAATTTGGACACGGTGCAGTGGATGGTATTATTGCACCGGAGTGTGCCAACAACTCCAGCATCGGCGGTGCACTCATTCCCTTGCTGTCTCTGGGAATTCCCGGAGATGGAGTTACAGCTATTATTCTGGGTGGTTTTATGATTCACGGATTAACTCCGGGACCGCTTTTATTCACCACTAACAGAGAACTGGTGTATTCCATTTTTGCTGCATTGATTGTTTGTAATTTTATCATGTTGGCGTTGGAATATTTCGGAATGAGGGGATTTGTAAAAATGCTTCGAATCCCGAAGCATATCTTGCTTCCTGTTATTATACTGATGTGCATGGTGGGAGCATTTGCGGCAAATAACCGTGTGTTTGATGTGAAAACAATTGTATTATTTGGATTATTGGGGTATGTGATGAAAAGGCTGGATGTTCCTGTGGCTCCTTTCGTATTGAGCTTCGTGCTGGGAACTCTTCTGGAGACCAATTTAAGGAGAGGCATCATGCTCACGCAGGGCAGCTTTACCGCATTTTTCACACGTCCCATTGCGGCAGCATTTTTGATAGCGGCCGTGGCAGCTTTGTTGTTTTCTCTGATTAAAACGTATCGCAATTATAAAAAAGGGACACAGTAGTAAAACACCGAAGAGGATGCATAAATAAGGATCGATTCTTAAAATAAATATATTTGTACACAGACGTCAGTAACTTGTCAATCCATTTTATAAAAGAGCAATGTCTGTAAAAATATAAGCAGACACAAATGAGAGAGGTAGGAATATGAGAAAAAAATTATTAGCGGTATTGTTGGGACTTACTATGGTTGCGTCTTTGATGGGATGTTCTTCCGGTGAGAGTGATAACGCAGCAAGTGAAGAGCAGACAGAGAGTACAGAAAGCACAGAGGAATCGGAAGATGACACAGCAGCTTCTTCTGTGGATTATCCTAAGAGTACCATTCAGTTAATTGTACCGTCATCAGCAGGTGGTTCCACAGATTTAACAGCTAGAATTCTGGCAAAATACGCATCTGACATTTTGGGACAATCTGTAATCGTCACCAATGTAACAGGTTCCAACGGAGTAATCGGCGACGAACAGGTACTGAATGCAGAGCCAGACGGATATTCCATTTTGTTCCATCACAATGCTATGATTACAAATCAGCTGTCTGATCTTACTGAGTTGAAATACAGTGATTATGCCATGGGACCCAATTTCTGCAGTGACGACTCCGTTGGTATCTTCACCTCCAGTAAATATGCCGCCACAGAAGATTTTATTAATGCAGCTAAAGAGCAGCCGGGAGTGCTCTCCATTTGTTCTTCCACAGGTGGTTATGCTCAGTTAATTGAAAATGCTTTCGTGAAAGCTGCCGGCATTGAGACTGTTCATACAGACTTAGGTGATAATGCAGAGCAGACAGCCGGACTGTTGGGAGGTCATGTGGATGCCACGACAGGTCTTTATGGAACAAATAAATCATATCTGGAATCTGGTGATATGGTAATGCTGGGTGTATGTTCGGAAGAACGCCTGGAGACATGCCCTGATATTCCCACTTTCAAGGAGCAGGGAATTGACTGTGTACTTCCTGGTTATCAGTTCAGTCTGATGTATCCAAAAGATACACCACAGGAGATTATGGACATCTTCAACGATGCGGTAGAACAGGTGACCAAAGATGAAAATGCACAGAATGATTTGTTAGAGATTGGTGCGGCTGCCAATTATCGTTCTCCTGAGGATAATCTGACTTACTGGGATGAGATGGATGCACAGTTTGCAGATTTGTGGGAACAGTAATAAATGGGTAAAAATCTCTTTTGATTGAGAAATGGGCCTGAAAGTATATTCAGGCTCATTTCAAAATAAAGTTGAATTATAGATGAAAACAATAGTGGAGAATAATAATGATAGAATGCAGTAATAAGACAAGAGAATTAACTGTTTGTGATATCAGAAAAGCCAGAGAAAGAA
>CAMQZX010000062.1 GCA_947039785.1 uncultured Lachnospiraceae bacterium
GTAGTCTCGTGGGCTCGGAGATGTGTATAAGAGACAGTTATAATCTTATTCTACTGTATTTATGGGATAAATACAAGGAGAAAATATAGAGATAAGGATTCCCTTCCGATGTAATGCAATCCTGTCCGGAGGGCTTTTTACATAATAGGAGTTTTCAACGGAATGTCCTATTATTTATATAAAAAGCACCCGACAGGATACATATCATATAGCATCTTGTCGGGTGTATCGTTATTTCTATAATATTTTGGAAAGGAAATCCTGCAATCTGGGATGCTTCGGATGTTCAAAGAAATCTTTGGGATTGTTTTCTTCTTTAATCTCGCCGTCTGCCATAAAGAGAATGCGGGTGGCAACCTCTCTGGCAAAGCCCATCTCGTGGGTAACTACCACCATAGTCATGCCGCCTTTGGCAAGCTCTCCCATGATTTCCAGTACCTCTCCCACCATCTCCGGGTCCAGAGCGGAAGTCGGTTCATCAAAAAGCATAACCTCCGGATTCATAGCCAGTGCACGGGCAATGGCGATACGCTGCTTTTGACCTCCGGAAAGCATTCCGGGATAGGAGTCTGCCTTGTCGGGAAGTCCTACACGCTCCAGAAGCTCCATGGCCCTTTTATCCGCTTCAGCAGCAGTGGCGATTTTCAGCTTCTTGGGAGCAAGAGTGATGTTTTCCTTCACAGTCAGATGGGGAAATAAGTTAAAATGCTGGAACACCATACCCATTTTCTGACGATGCTTGTTGATATCGGTATGCTTATCCAGAATATCGATATCATCAAACAGGATATGTCCTTCTGTAGCCTCCTCCAGACGATTCAGGCATCGAAGGAAGGTACTCTTGCCGGAACCGGAAGGACCGACGATGAAGACAACCTCTCCCGGATAAATGTCTGTGGAAACATTTTTCAGAGCCTTGAAATCATCAAAGCTTTTCGTCAGGTTCTGAACCTGAATTAAAGGTCTATCTGCGCTCACTGCTTCTCAACCTCCTCTCCAGTAATTTCACCAAATATGTAAAGATCATAACCAGTACCAGATAGATAACAGCTACGGTCAGCAGAGGAACGTAAGCGTTATAAGTCTGGCTTCGGATGATATCGCCGCCTTTGGTCAAGTCCTGAAGGGCGATGTAACCGCAGACGGAAGTTTCCTTCAGCAGTACGATGAACTCGTTGGCAAGAGCGGGAAGTACGTTTTTAAATACCTGGGGCAAAATGATGTAGATCATGGTCTGTACATAGTTAAAGCCCAGACTTCTGCCCGCCTCAAATTGTCCGTTGTCGATGGAAAGGATACCGCCTCGGATAATCTCTGCCACATAGGCTCCGGAGTTGATACCGAAGGCAAGGGACGCAACCAGCACTTTGTTGGTCAGGGATGCGAAAATGATGTAATACATGATCAGCAGCTGAACCAGTACAGGAGTTCCGCGGATGACAGTCAGATAAATCTGGCAGATGGCATTTAAAAATTTCATTTTATGTGTCTTCTCATAAGTGGAGCGTACCACCGCAATGAGAAAACCAAGAAAAATACCCAGAATTACTGCGAAAAAGGTAATTTGCAGGGTAACGCCCAGACCGTCGGCAATGTATTTCCAACGGTCTTTCTCAATCAGGTTTTGGTATATTGCGTCCATTATCATTTACCTCAATTATTGTGTGCTGAATTATTCAGCGCTGTCGTCAGCAGAAATGTATTTTGCAACGATCTCATCCAGCTTTCCGGATTTTTTCAGTGAGTCAAGTGCCTCGTTGATTTTCTCTACTAACTCTGTGTTATCTTTCGCAACAGCGATGGCGTATTCTTCCTCTGTAAATTTGTCAGGAAGGATCTTTAAGCCTTCGTTCTGTTCAACGAATACTTTTGCCGGCTGCTCATCGATGATTACTGCGTCAATTTTTGCGGACTGTAAGGACTGAACTGCCTCGAAACCTTTGTTGTAACGCTCAACAGTAACACCTTCGATGTCGCCTGCATAAATATCACCGGTAGTACCAAGCTGTACACCAACAGTCTTGTCTGTCAAATCATCAGGAGAAGCGATTTCACTGTCTTCTGTAACGATGACTACCTGAGAAGCAGTTGCATACGTATCAGTGAAAGCAACGTTTTTCTCACGGTCCGGTGTAACAGTCATACCAGCAGCTCCGATATCAGCTTTGCCGGATGTAACAGCTGTGATGATTGCGTCAAAAGCCATATCTTCAATCTGAAGTTCCAAACCCAGCTCCTCAGCAACTGCTGCAGCGATCTCAGCATCGATACCTACCACTTCGTCACCTTCGTAGTATTCATAAGGTGGGAACTCGGCATTGGTGGCCATAATTAATTTGCCTTCCTGGGATGTTTTGATGCCGCTTTCTTCTGAAGCTGCTGAGTCGCCAGAGCCGCTGGAGCTGCTTCCGCCGCCGCAGCCGATTAGGGATAATGCCATAGTTCCGATTAATAACATACTTACTAATTTCTTCATATTTATCTTCCTCCTATAATGCATAATTATACAGTGATTCCTGCATATTCTTTTATTGTACCATTTTTGAAATGAATTACAAGGAGAAAGTGCAGTTTTTTCAAAGATGGACATATATAATTGGATTTCGATTTTTTCTGTCGGTTTCTATTGCTTTCTAATGAGAGTCAAATTATAATTATACTATCGTTTGTGTGACAACTCCTGGATAATTATTGAATTGCATGATGTTGGGGCAGAAAGATATTTTGTTATCATGATACGGATGGAAGGAGAGCGAAATATGGGAATGAATCAGACACCTGCTTCTGAGCGGGTACATATCAGTTTTTTTGGAAGAAGGAATGCAGGTAAATCCAGCGTAATCAATGCAGTGACCGGCCAGGATCTGGCCATTGTATCAGATGTAAGAGGAACCACCACAGACCCGGTATATAAGACCATGGAGCTTCTGCCCATGGGGCCGGTAATGATGATCGACACACCGGGAATCGACGATGAAGGAGAACTTGGTGCCCTTCGTGTAAAGAAAAGCTATCAGGTTCTCAATAAGACGGATGTGGCATTGCTGATCATTGACGCAGAGCTGGGAAAGACAGAGGAAGATGAAAAACTGATTCGGAGATTTCAGGACAAAAAAATTCCTTATCTTATCGTGCATAATAAGATGGATCTGCTGCACAAGATTCCTGAGGACACGGATCATGAGATGTGGATCAGTGCCAGAGATAAGACAAAGATTTATGAGCTGAAGGAGCGGATTGCCCGTCTCAGTGTGAAGGAGGAGTCCAAGCTTCGAATTGTGGGAGATATCATTGAACCGTCAGATTTTGTGGTGCTGGTGGTACCTATTGACAAGGCAGCACCCAAGGGCAGACTGATTTTGCCCCAGCAGCAGACCATCCGCGATATTCTGGAATCCGATGCTACAGCTATTGTGGTGAAGGAGCATAAGCTTCGGGAGACATTGGCAAATCTGGGCAGGAAACCGAAGCTCGTTATCACAGACAGTCAGGTGTTTGCCAAAGTGTCAGCAGATACACCGAAGGATATTATGCTGACATCATTTTCGATTTTGTTTGCCCGGTACAAAGGAGATCTGGAAGAAGCGGTGAAAGGTGCCAAGGCTATTGAGACTCTGGAAGATGGTGATAAAATACTGATTGGGGAAGGCTGTACCCACCATAGACAATGTGATGATATTGGAACAGTGAAAATTCCTCGCTGGATCACTCAGCACACAGGAAAGCATCCGGAGTTTGTCTTTACCTCCGGTACAGAATTTCCCGATGACCTCAGTGAATATAAGATGATCGTCCACTGCGGCGGTTGTATGTTGAATGAGAGGGAGATGAAGTATCGGGTACAGTGCGCCCAGGACCAGAAGATTCCTATCACCAACTACGGTATCCTGATTGCTTATATGCAGGGAATCTTAAAGCGCAGTGTGGAGCCGTTTCCTTATATTGCCATGACGTTGGAAGAAGACTAGAATATGAATATGACAGAGACGCAAAAAGCCATAGAAAATTTCCCTTTGGAGGGAAATACCGTGTATCGGATTATGCAGGTGCAGCCGTCTTAACTCTTTTACGAAAAAAATTCAAAAAAATAAAAAAATATCTCCAATTACTGTTATGTTTTCTTTTTTGCTCCGTATTATTAAGAGAAGGGGGGAGAGAAAGTGACAGATTATATTTTCCCGGAGGTGGAGATAGTTTGCCACAATCTAAGAAAATATCGGAGACAGAAAAAATTGACTCAGGATCATCTGGCATTTCTTGCAGGCTGTAACCGTACTTATATATCTGCTTTGGAGAGAGGAAGGATAAACCCCACTCTGTTGACTTTGGTGATTCTCTCCAGAGAATTGGGAATTGACACCTGTTATTTGTTAATCAATACGAAAAGATATGGGTAAGCCGATTTATATTGACAAAAAAATTCTTATCATGTTATTATTTTATCGAACAAGGGCGTTTTTAAGAGGTTAAGACGCCCTTTTATCATTTTTATGGATAGCTGTAGTTCAGTTTTAGTTAAGAATAGGAGAAATAAAAAATGTCAAAGTATACAAAGGCTGATATTATACGGTTAATTGAGGAAGAGGATGTGGAGTTTGTCCGCCTGCAGTTTACAGACATGTTCGGCATGTTTAAAAATGTGGCGGTTACTTCCAGTCAGATAGAGAAGGCGCTGAATAATGAATGTATGTTTGACGGATCTTCCATCGATGGATTTGTGCGCATTGAAGAGTCCGATATGTATTTGTGTCCGGATCTGGACACTTTCGCAATTTTCCCATGGAGGCCGCAGCAGGGCAAGGTGGCACGGCTGGTGTGTAACATCTACAGACCCAATGGCGTTCCCTTCGAGGGAGATCCCCGCTATGTGCTGAAGAAGGAACTTGAGAAAGCCAGGGAGATGGGATATGAATTCAATGTGGGACCGGAGTGTGAGTTTTTCCTGTATCACACAGATGATGATGGAATGCCTACTACGATCACTCATGAAAAAGCCGGATATTTTGACATGGGTCCCATTGACCTGGGAGAAAATGCCCGTCGGGATATGGTGCTGACCCTGGAAGATATGGGATTTGAGATTGAGGCATCTCATCACGAGATGGCGCCTGCCCAGCATGAGATTGATTTTAAATATGCTCCTGCAGTAGAGACTGCGGATAATATTATGACCTTCAAGCTGGTGGTAAAGACCATTGCCAAAAGACATGGCCTTCATGCCACTTTTATGCCAAAGCCCAAACACGGAGAGTGCGGCTCCGGTATGCATATCAACATGTCACTTTCGAAGAACGGAAAAAATATATTTTATGATGCCAGTGATGAATTAGGACTGAGCCAGGAGGCATATTATTTTATTGGTGGTCTTATGAAGCATGTGAAAGGAATGACAGCAATCACCAATCCTCTGGTAAATTCCTATAAGAGATTTGTACCAGGATATGAGGCACCTGTGAATATTGCCTGGTCAGCGGTAAACAGAAGTCCGCTGATTCGTATCCCTGATACCAGAGGAGAGGGCACCAGAATAGAGCTTAGAAGCCCGGATCCAGCGGCAAATCCTTATCTGGCGTTGGCGGTATGTCTGGCGGCCGGCCTGGATGGAATCAAGAACAAGATCAGTCCTATTGCCAGTATCAGCCAGAACCTGTTTGAAATGTCAAAACGGGAAAAGAAGGCGGCAAGTATTGAGACTCTTCCCTGCAATCTGTTGGATGCTGTCAGAGAGCTGGAAAAAGACGAGTTTATTATGAATGTGTTAGGAGAGCATTTGGCAGAAAACTATATTCGTGCAAAGAAAGCAGAGTGGAATAATTATACATGCCAGGTAACCAACTGGGAATTGGATCAATACCTTTACAAAATCTGATGAAGACTCTTGTTGCTGAATGTTACAGAATGAGGGGAGATGTCGGATGAGTGGTATAATAGTAGTATTTCCGAAGATTGAAGATGCCAAAAGTATTCGTAATCTTCTGGTTCGCAAAGGATTTACGGTGACAGCAGCCTGTACCACCGGCGCTCAGGCGCTCAATTATGCAGATGCCATGGGTGAGGGAATTGTGGTAAGCGGATATCGGCTGGGGGATATGCTGTATTCCCAGCTGCGGGAGTGTCTGCCATCCCGGTTTGCCATGCTTTTGCTGGCTTCACGGCGTTATCTGGTACAGAAAGAATCAGATAGTGTGGTATGTGTTGCGATGCCCTTGAAAGTTCATGAGTTAATTGATACAATCAATATGATGCAGGGAACCATGGGCCGACGCCGCAAAAAGAAAGAGCGGACGAAGGAACGTGATCCCAGAGAAAAAGTGATTATTGAAGAGGCAAAGCGATTACTCATGGAACGAAATAATATGACAGAGGAGGAGGCTCACCGCTATGTGCAGAAGTGCAGCATGGACAGCGGCACGAATATGGTGGAGACTGCAGAGATGATCATGAGTATTATGGATGCCTGATGGGAGGATAACCATATGAAGTTTACGAAGATGCATGGAATCGGCAATGATTATGTGTATGTAAATTGTTTGCAGGAAAAGGTGGAAGACCCAAATGCTGTGGCAAAGTTTGTCAGCGACCGTCATTTTGGGATTGGTTCCGACGGACTGATTTTGATTAAGCCGTCTGATGTGGCTGATTTTGAGATGGACATGTATAATTCTGACGGATCTCAGGGGGCCATGTGCGGCAATGGTATTCGTTGTGTGGCAAAATATGTTTATGACTATGGTCTTACAGACAAAACACAGATTAGTATTAACACCAAGAGTGGAATGAAATATCTGGACCTAACGGTGGAAGATGGTAAGGTGACTTTGGTAAAGGTGAACATGGGGGCGCCGGATGTAATTGCCAGGAACATTCCCATCGTTTCTGATAAGGAGCAGGTGATTAATGAGCCAATTGAAGTAGATGGCAAGGTTTATCATATGACTGGAGTATCTATGGGAAATCCTCATGCGGTTGTATATATCGACGATGTGAAGGGACTGGATATTGAGAAGATCGGACCGAAATTTGAGAATCATCCTGTGTTCCCGGACCGTGTAAATACAGAGTTCTGCAAGGTGCTGGACGATCATACTGTTGAGATGCGTGTGTGGGAGCGGGGTGCCGGAGAGACGCTGGCTTGCGGTACAGGAGCCTGTGCTGTGGCTGTTTCTTCTATACTAAATGGATATACGAAAGAAGAAGTGACCATTAAGCTGTTGGGTGGAGACTTGAAGATTTTCTGGGATCGCAGGGAAAATCTGGTTTATATGACAGGTCCTGCTACTGTGGTGTTTGATGGAGAGATTGATCTGTAAGGTTTGACAGCCTGCATTTTAAGGGGGGTACACAATTTTCGTGCATATCCCTTGCAAGTTTATGGCAAGTATGCTAATATTTCTGGTATATAGGAAATGCGAAGAAGGAGACTCTGTCTTTGTAATCCAGGCATTGTCTGAGAAGCGGGTGATCCCGCGGGAACCTGGGAAGCTGAAAGAACAATCCCGTCCCGGAATGTGAAATTGCATTCCGGGATTTTTTTGCATCACCTTCTGCGTATGTCTGTGAAGAACCGTCAATTCTGCTTTTGGAAGGAGGTATAATATGAAGAAATTTCGATGTCAGTTGTGCGGAGGAAAAATCCGCAATGGACGATGTGAACTGTGTGGCTGGATTAATCAGACGGATAAGGGATACCTCTTAAATAAGAGCAGTTGTGATGACAGTTCCTTGACCCATGTCCATAAGGAAAATACCTTTGGCGCCTGGTCTTTGTCTTCGGATAAAAAGAAAGGGACGAAGAAAACTGCCTATTCACAGACTGGTGGTAAAAATACCTGTAAAAAACAGAGCTCCAGCCAGAAGATTTATAAGAAAAATGCATCTGCCTATTCCTACCGGAACACAGGCAGCAGCCAGAAGAAAAAGAAGAACAAAAGTAGTCGTTTTTTGGGAATCATTGTTATTTTGATTATTGCGGTGAATATTTTACCACATGTGCTGCGGGTGGCGGTTGATGAGGGAATGGATAGGTTGGGATCTTCTTTAACCGCTCTGGTTGGTCAGAAAGAACGTTACGTGAAGGATGATAACTACGAATATGTGACAAGAGAGCTGTCTGAGGATGGCGAGGAATGGAGGAACGAGCTGGATGCCGGACAGTATGTGGTTGGCGTGGATATTCCAGAAGGACAATATCAGTTGGAAACCATTGGGGGAGAAGGCGGTATCCATGTGTCAGACCAGGAAAACAGCATTTATTTCTATGAGCAGTTTTCTTTGGAACCACGGGATGATGAAATCTGTTCTCTTCAGGATGTGCGGCTGTATGAGGGCGCCAGAGTGGAAATCAGAGATGGTCTTACTCTGAGCTTTGTTTCGTTAAATGCCCGGACAGAGACAATGCACAGCCAGGAAAATCCTCTGACGGAAAGCATTCTTTTGGAAGCAGGCGGACCCTATGTGGCAGGCGAATCGTTTGATGCCGGAGTGTATGATGTGAGTATCACCAGCGGTTGGGGCAGCTTTGTATATGAGGTTCCCGTAGAATCGGAGGATTATTATGATTACTATTCCGTATTTATGGATAGCGATTATAGTCAGGATGGAAAATACGTTTACCACAATGTGACCCTTCCCAAAGGAACGCAGGTCACTGTAGATGGAGCCAACGTGACTTTGACCCCCAGCAGCAGAATCGTCTCTGAAAACTACAAGGAGATGTATTGATATTTATTTTACAAATCATTGCATAAAGATAGATAAGTTCACTGAAAACAGAAAGGAGCAGAATATGGCAAACATAATCAGCGACGAGACAATTGAATACGTGGGAATTTTAGCGAAGCTGGAGTTGTCCCAGGAAGAGAAGGAAGAAGCAAAGAAGGATATGGGAAGAATGCTGGATTATATTGACAAGCTCAATGAGCTGGATACCAGCAGTGTGGAGCCTATGTCTCATGTGTTCCCGGTAAACAATGTATTCCGCCAGGACGTTGTGGTAAATGAAGATGACCGGGAAAATATGCTTGCAAATGCACCGGAACAAAAAGACGGACAGTACGAAGTTCCGATGACTACAGTAGAATAAATAGGAGGACTATCATGGGATTATTGGATCTGACAGCCGTTGAGCTGGGTAAGAAAATCAAAGCCGGTGAAGTCACCGTTGTGGAGGCCACCAGGGCGGCTTTGGAACAGATAAAAGAAAGAGATGAATTATATAATTGTTATGTGACTGTGGATGAGGAAGGTGCCTTAAAGCGTGCAGAGGAAGTACAGAAACTTATTGACAACGGCCAGCTTTCAGGGCCTCTGGCCGGCGTGCCGGCTGCCATCAAGGACAACATGTGTACCGAGGGACTTCTCACCACCTGCAGCTCCAGGATTTTGGAGAATTTTGTGCCTACTTATACAGCTGAGGCAGTACTGAATCTGGAAAAGGCCGGCGCAGTAATTCTGGGAAAGACCAACATGGATGAGTTCGCCATGGGAAGTACTACAGAGACTTCTCACTATGGCGTTACAAGAAACCCGCACAATCCGGACCATGTACCAGGCGGTTCCTCCGGCGGTTCCTGTGCGGCAGTAGCTGCTAATGAGTGTTTCTACGCTCTGGGATCTGACACCGGTGGTTCCATCCGCCAGCCCAGCTCTTTCTGCGGTGTGACCGGAATCAAGCCTACCTACGGTACCGTATCCCGTTACGGACTGATTGCCTACGGTTCTTCCCTGGATCAGATTGGACCGGTGGCAAAGGATGTGACAGACTGTGCTACCATTCTGGAAGTGATTGCTTCCCACGATAAGAAGGACAGTACTTCTGTGGCAAGAGAGGATCTGGATTTTACTTCTGCATTGGTGGACGATGTGAAGGGCATGAAAATTGGTATCCCCAGAGATTATCTGGGCGAAGGTCTGGATGAAGAAGTAAAGGCGGCTGTTTTAGATGCAGCGAAAAAGCTGGAGGAGAAGGGTGCCATTGTGGAGGAATTTGACTTAAGTCTGGTGGAATATGCCATCCCTGCTTACTATGTTATCGCTTCCGCAGAGGCAAGCTCCAACCTGTCCCGTTTTGATGGCGTAAAATACGGCTATCGTGCCAAGGATTATGACGGACTGCACAGCATGTATAAAAAATCCCGTTCCGAGGGCTTTGGTGCAGAAGTGAAACGCCGTATTATGCTTGGTTCTTTCGTACTCAGCTCGGGTTATTACGATGCTTACTATCTGAAAGCTTTGAGAACAAAGGCCTTAATCAAGCAGGCATTTGATAAAGCCTTTGAAAAATATGATGTGATTTTAGGACCGGCAGCTCCCACCACAGCACCGAAGCTGGGCGAATCTTTGAGTGATCCTCTGAAAATGTACCTGGGAGACATCTACACCATTTCTGTAAATCTGGCAGGACTTCCCGGCATGTCTGTTCCTGCCGGAAAAGACAGCAAGGGTCTGCCCATCGGTGTGCAGTTTATCGGAGATTGCTTTAAAGAAAAGAACATTATCCGTGCAGGATATGCGTTTGAATGCACCAGATGTGATGTAGATGGAAAGGAGGCAGAATAAGAATGGCCAAACAATATGAAACCGTCATCGGACTGGAGGTCCATGTAGAATTAGCAACGAAAACTAAAATTTTCTGCTCCTGTTCCACAGAATTTGGAGGAGAACCAAACACACATACCTGCCCGGTGTGTACCGGAATGCCTGGCTCTCTGCCTGTGTTGAATAAACAGGTGGTGGAGTACGCCATGGCGGTAGGTCTGGCTACCAACTGTCAGATTCACCAGTATTGCAAATTTGACCGGAAAAACTATTTCTATCCGGACAACCCTCAGAACTATCAGATTTCTCAGTTATATCTGCCAATCTGCCATGATGGATGGGTGGAGATTGAGTCTGAAAACGGAACCAAGAAGGTG
Source organism: uncultured Lachnospiraceae bacterium (assembly GCA_947039785.1). Lineage (GTDB taxonomy): Bacteria > Bacillota > Clostridia > Lachnospirales > Lachnospiraceae > JALFVM01. The sequence goes on from CAMQZX010000062.1 coordinate 10,914, forward strand.
GGAATCCATGAGATTCACATGGAAGAGGATGCAGGGAAGCTGATTCACGATGAGTGGGAAGGCTGCTCTTTGGTGGATTATAACCGAAGCGGAGTTCCTCTGATTGAGATTGTATCTGAGCCTGATATGCGAAGTGCAGATGAGGTGATTGCTTACCTGGAGAAATTGCGCCTGATCATTCAGTACCTGGGTGCTTCTGACTGTAAACTTCAGGAAGGCTCCATGCGTGCAGACGTGAACCTGTCTGTCCGCGAGGTGGGCGCTGAGAAGTTCGGAACAAGAACTGAGATGAAAAACTTAAACTCCTTCAAGGCCATCGCAAGAGCCATTGAAGGTGAGACAGCCCGTCAGATTGATCTTCTGGAATCTGGTGAACAGGTGGTACAGGAGACGAGAAGATGGGATGATACAAAAGAGCGTTCCTATGCGATGCGTTCCAAAGAGGATGCACAGGATTACCGCTACTTCCCGGATCCGGATTTGGTACCGGTTGTTATCAGTGACGAGTGGATGGAGGAAATACGAAGCCGTCAGCCGGAATTCCGTACGGAGAAGCTGGAACGTTACAAACAGGAATTTGATATTCCCCAATACGATGCAGAAATTTTGACCAACTCCAAGAAACTGGCAGATATTTTCGAGGCTACCACAGCTATCTGTAACAAGCCCAAGAAGGTATCCAACTGGCTGATGGGTGAGACTTTGCGCCTTTTGAAGGACAATGGTATGGAGCCGGAGCAGCTTAGCTTTTCACCGGAGAATCTTGCCAAATTGATTAACCTGGCAGATGAAGGAACGGTAAATAACAAGGTTGCTAAGGAAGTCTTTGAGAAAGTATTCAAAGAAGACGTGGATCCTGAGAAATATGTGGAAGAAAATGGATTAAAGACCGTCAACGATGAGGGTGCTTTGAGAGCTGTGATCGAAGAGATTGTAGCAGCCAATCCGCAGTCTGTTGCCGACTATAAGGGCGGCAAGCAGAAAGCCATCGGTTTTCTGGTAGGACAGACCATGAAAGCCATGAAGGGCAAAGCAGATCCTGGATCTGTCAATAAGATTCTGGTAGAAGTATTAAATAGATAATAAGTATACAGACAATTGAGAGATATGGGAGATACGCAAGATTGTCGGTATGCATATGAATGGATTTGGTTAAAAATAAAGATATAGGAGTATTATGGAAAAAAAGCAGTTTTACAGGACGGTGGCTTCTCTGGTTCTGCCTATTGCAATACAGAACCTGATTAATGTGGGAGTTACTTCCGCAGATGTTATAATGCTCGGCAAAGTAGGGGAGACGGTTTTATCCGCCTCCTCTTTGGCTGGGCAGATTTATTTTATTATGACCCTGATTTTCTTCGGGTTGACTTCTGGTGCGGCAGTGCTTACTGCTCAGTACTGGGGCAAGGGCGATACAAGAACCATCGAGAGGGTGTTGGGAATTACCCTGCGCATTGGGATTCTTGTCTCCATCGGATTTACCGTGGCAGTGTGGGTGATTCCGGTTCCTTTGATGAAAATTTTTACTTCTGAACCGGAAGTAATTGTAGAAGGTGTGAAGTATCTGAAAATTATTTCATTTTCTTACACATTGTCGGGTATTACCATGGTGTATTTTAATATTATGAGAAGCGTAGAGCGGGTCATCATCGCCACAGTGACATATGCTATTTCTCTTCTGATAAATATTGTGCTGAATGCTGTTTTCATCTTTGGGCTGTTGGGAGCCCCCGAGATGGGAATTCGGGGAGCTGCTTTAGGTACACTGATTGCCCGTATTTTTGAAGTATGTGTGGTGATTGTCTACGCCTGGAAATTTAACGATACCGTAGGTTTTCACTTTAAAGATTTGCTGGAGAAGGATCCACTGCTGAAAAAGGATTTTGCCAAATATGCCATTCCTGTCATGCTTAATGAGCTGGCGTGGGGTTCCGGCATGGCAGTGATTACAGCCATCGTTGGCCATCTGGGAAGTCCGGCTGTGGCAGCTCATTCGGTAACTCAGGTCAGCAGACAGCTTGCCATGGTGGTGAGTATGGGTGTGGCATCTGCCACAGCGATTCTGTGTGGTAAGGTAATTGGAGAGAATAAGGAAGATCTGGCGAAGGTCTATGCGTCCAGGTTTACCCGTCTTGCCATTATTCTCGGAATGATTGGCGCTGTTATGATATTGCTGATCAGCTTCCCGGCAAGGCATCTTTTGAATCTTACGCCCCAGGCCAAGTCTTATCTTGGTTTTATGATGTTTGTGATGGCATATTTCGCTTTTTGTCAGTCCTTGAATTGTACCTGGATTGTGGGAGTCTTCCGGTCTGGAGGAGATACCAAATACGGGCTGTATCTGGATGGCCTTTCTCTGTGGGGAGGATCCATTCTTCTGGGCGCTATTGGAGCTTTTGTGCTGCATATTCCAATGCCTTGGATTTATGTGGTACTGTGCAGCGATGAGATTTTCAAGCTGCCATTTGCCTTCCGCAGATACCGGTCTTATAAATGGTTGAAAAATGTGACGCGGTAAGGGAAAAGTAGATTGTCTCTGATCTTGTATAAAATGCACTAAAATTGTACAATTTCCAAGAAAAGGCGAAATACCCCTTTTCAATATATGGTGTTTGTGGTATACTCGTTTCTACAAGATGTTGTAGGACATAGAAAGATTTATGTGAACAGACACAAGATATGGTAGTGGGAGAGTGAAAGTATGATTTACATTATTAAGAAAGACGGCACCAAAGAAGAGTTTAATGCAGACAAAATCGTGGCAGCAGTGAACAAATCCGCCGCCAGAATTCTATATACATTTTCCGATGAGGAGAAGAAATTCATTGTAAAGTTCGCTACAGAACATGCGCAGTCTCTGGGCAAAAAGGAGATTCCAATCCAGGATATGCATAACATTGTGGAAGGTGCTTTGGAGAAGGTGAACCCGGCAGTAGCGAAAAGCTACCGGGATTATCGCAATTATAAGCTGGATTTCATTCACATGATGGATGATGTCTACACCAAGAGTCAGGCGATCCGTTACATCGGCGATAAGAGCAACGCCAACACAGACAGTGCTCTGGTGGCGACCAAGAGAAGTTTGATCTTTAACGAGCTGAACAAGGAGTTGTACCGGAAGTTTTTCATGAACAGAAATGAACTGCAGGCATGTAAGGACGGATACATTTATATCCATGATCAGTCAGCCCGTCTGGATACCATGAACTGCTGCCTTTTCGATGTGGCAACAGTACTTCGGGGCGGTTTTGAGATGGGAAATGTCTGGTACAATGAGCCAAAGACACTGGATACTGCCTTTGATGTTATGGGAGACATTATCTTAAGTACTGCTGCTCAGCAGTACGGCGGCTTTACTGTACCGGAGGTGGATAAGATTTTAGGGCCTTACGCCCAGAAAAGTTATGATAAATACCACAGTGAATTTTTAAAGTATTCTGACGAAAGCTGGAAGGGAAGAGAAGAGAGAGCTGTGGAATATGCCCTAGACAAGGTAAGAAGAGATTTTGACCAGGGCTGGCAGGGAATTGAGTATAAGCTAAATACTGTAGGCTCTTCCCGTGGAGATTATCCATTTGTGACGGTGACTCTGGGATTGGGAACGGAGATTTTTGAGAAGATGTGTAACATTTCTCTATTGACTGTTCACATGAATGGACAGGGTAAGGTTGGACATAAGAAGCCGGTGCTGTTTCCGAAGATTGTATTTCTCTACGATGAAAATCTTCACGGACCGGGAAAGCCCTGCGAGGATGTTTTTGAGATTGGTGTGGATTGTTCTGCCAAGACCATGTACCCAGACTGGCTGTCCATGACCGGAAAGGGTTACATCTCCAGTATGTATAAGCAGTATGGCAAGGTGATCAGCCCTATGGGATGCCGCGCCTTCTTAAGCCCCTGGTATGAGAGAGGAGGAATGAACCCGGCAGATAAGGAAGATAAGCCTGTATTTGTGGGACGATTTAATGTGGGGGCGGTGAGTTTGCATCTTCCCATGATTCTGGCAAAATCCCGCTCTGAGAACCGGGATTTTCATGAGGTGCTGGATTTCTATCTGGAGATGATTCGTGACCTTCATAAACGTACTTACGAATACCTGGGACAGATGCGTGCTTCCACCAATCCGCTGGCTTACTGTGAAGGCGGCTTCTACGGCGGGCATTTGAATCCTCATGATAAGATTGGCAAGATCTTAAAGCCCATGACAGCTTCCTTTGGAATTACAGCCTTAAATGAGCTTCAGGAGCTGTATAACGGCAAGTCTATAGCAGAAGATGGACAATTTGCTCTGGATACGTTAAAATACATCAACCAGAAAGTAAATGAGTTCAAGATGGAGGACGGACATCTGTATGCCATCTATGGAACTCCGGCAGAAAGTCTCTGCGGACTTCAGGTGGAGCAGTTCCGTAAAATGTACGGCATCGTGGAAGGTGTCTCCGACAGACCATACGTCAGCAACAGCTTTCACTGCCATGTAACAGAGGATGTGACTCCCATTGAGAAGCAGAACCTGGAGGGGCGTTTCTGGGAGCTGTGTAACGGCGGCAAGATCCAGTATGTGAGATACCCGGTGGGCTACAACAAAGAAGCCATCCGTACTCTGATCCGCCGTGCTATGGATCTGGGATACTATGAAGGAGTGAATCTCTCTCTGGCTTACTGCGATGACTGTGGTCACGAGGAGCTTGAGATGGATGTGTGTCCCAAATGCGGCTCCAAGAATCTGACAAAAATCGACCGTATGAACGGATATTTGTCCTACAGCCGCGTACATGGCGACACCAGACTAAACGACGCCAAGATGGCAGAAATCGCTGAGAGAAAGTCTATGTAAAATGTCTATAAATCGTGCAATGCAGCGACAGCTGCGAATATGTATGCTGTGAAACGGATGCAGGAAGATTATTTATTTTATAGAAGATAAATGCTGATAAATAATGATATGAATAAAATAAAAAAATACAGATAATTAGTAATACTATATGAAATGATTGTCGGATGTGATAAGATATAAGGGCTATGTTGATGCATAGCCTTTTGTAATATCATGATACCATGATCAAAATATCTTTTGACTCCAGCCTCAAATTATGCGTGAAGGAGAAATTGAGAATGAAAGTATATCGTATTTTAGGGATAGTCATTTTGGTATTGGTGCTATTGGGAGGAATCGAATTAGGTTTACTATTGCATCTTAATGAAAAGAAAGGGCAGAAAGAAGAAGTTTACACAGGAGAGACGATTGTTATTGACAGTGAGACGGAGGATGAATTTGCAGAAGAAATTATAAGTCTGATCAAAGAGTATGATGGCGAAGAAATCTCAGAAGAGGCATTTTCCAATCCGTACTATTCAAGGCGTTTGATTGTACAGGGTACAGGAGAGACTCTGGATCTGGCGGAGTACGGTGCCAAAATAATCGTATGTGGTCCAGATGATTTGTATGTTATGCAATTTACAACGCAGGAATCAGCAGGAGCTGCGCACACTAAATTGCAGGAAGTGGAGAATATTGAATATTGTGAGGCAGATCAATATTTGAGAACTGCAGAGGGAGAAGAAACATATGAAGCAATGTCATGGGGAGTCAGACGAATTGGTGCTGATAGCTATGCAGAACATGTAAAAAGTGTAGCGGATGGGAGTGTAACAGTTGCAGTTGTAGATTCGGGCATTTATGAAACTTCAATTTTAAAAGGCAGAATTACGGATGGTGGTAAGGATTTCGTGGAAGGCAATTTGAAGCCGAATGATGAAATAGGACATGGGACACATGTTGCGGGAACGGTTGCTGACTGTACGCCGGGATTGCCGGTCTACATTTTACCGATAAAGGTGTTTGATAAAAATAATTTCAGCCCGTTTCTTAGAGTGAGCTTGGGTATCAGATATGCAGTTCAGCAGAAAGCTCAGGTCATAAATTTGAGTATGCAGGGAAATTCAAGTAAAACAGTAGATAAGGCTGCTAGATATGCGGTTAATAATGGGTGCACCGTAATTGTCAGTGCTGGAAATGAAAAGAAAAACACAGCCGATTGTTTTCCGGCAAATCTTAAGGAATGTATTATAGTTTCGGCTGTAGATGAAAGCTTAGAAAAAGCAGATTTACCCAAATGGGGAACAAATTGGGGGGATAGTGTTGATGTTGCAGCGCCAGGCGTAAATGTGGCAAGCTATGTTCCAAATTACGTTATGGGAAAACCAATAGGTGAAAAAAAGGAAAGTTGGGAAGGCACATCAATGGCTGCACCACATATTGCAGCCATTGCGGCAATGATTAAGCTTGAACAACCGTCTTTAGGTCCGGCTGAAATTGAACATACAATCATAAATAACTGCGTTGATTTGGGAGAACCGGGATGGGACCCTTATTATGGATGGGGAATACCAGATTTTGGAGATAAAGCGGATTCTATAGTTCCGAAGCCAGATGGAGGGAGTCAGATTGATCTGACGTCTGTATATGATGATATTCTTAAGGAATATAAAATGGTGGGGGAAAGCAATTTTGACTACGCTTTACTGGAACAAGCCCAATATATCAACGAGGGAGTTTATAATTTTTCGGGTATGAATATGTACTCCATTTATTATCGATACGTAGATTTTGATGGAGATGGAGTTTCGGAATTGGCGATATCCGTTAATGAAAAAGACATGCCAAAGAATATTGTTGATATTTACGGTATAGAAAATGGTACGCCTGTACGTATTATAAATAATGATGCTTCTGTTGGATACCGAAGTCAATATTATATTACATCAGATAACCGAATTAAATGTAAGGGATCGGGAGGTGCGTTGAATTCAGTGATTGAATATTACTGTTTGGCACAAAATGAGAAAAAGTTGGAATTGGTAGAACAATATACATATGATGGATGGAATGGAGATACCTACACGCATGTAGATAAGGAGGGCAATGTAACAGATATATCCTCTGAAGAATTTGATTATCATGGGAATGAGAACGATGTGGATCATGAAAGTGCGTGGGAACTTTTATACGAGCCGAATGCTAATAATACCGAAATAAGTATAAATAATGATGAGGATAATGAAATAAGTATAAATAATGATGAGGATAGTGGAAATACTCTGGCATATCAGGGGATTTTTATGCAGGGCAATATGTTTATCAGTCTTCCGTTATACACATCCTATGAGCCGGGTTCGGCCATTGGTATTGCTTACTGTGTGACAGAGCCTTCGTGGGATGCGAATGGATGTATAGCATCAGACGTCATAGAAACAGTGGGGGAAATATATGCATTAAGCTCTGAAAATGAATATGAAATTCGTAATGAAGGAGCGGTATATGGCTTATCCTACTATGATGGGAAGGTGGTATTGACTGGAGAGGGTCCGTATGGTGGAACTTATACACAGATCTCTAACAGCGGAGCTAATACGAATCCGGCTGACATATGGTTAAATATAGAGTAGAAAAATAGAGATTCAAATCCTATTATGAATGGCCAGGGCAAGACTGGACATAAGAAGCCGTTGCTGTTTCCGAAGATTGTTTTTTTCTACTATAGTAAGGGATTATATTTGTTGATCACAGTGCAGTACGTATGCCAGAGCGTGACGCTCTGGCATAACAGTAGTAATCAGTATTTTCATTTTTTCAACACGTGCCCTCCATGCATCTTTGAAGTGCATTTTGGTTAATATCTGATTCTTAGCAGCTATCTGTAAATGCTTACTTTTATAATAAATGAGCGTTAATGCCAGAAAGCGCGTCATCCGAAGCATCTATCTTGATTTTATCAGTTTGAACTGTTCCATCTAAATAATTTATTGTGACATCTAAAATCATTTCTTTTATTACAAATTGATCCTTATTATTCGAATTTCCGCTTATTGTCAAACCATAATCTGAATTTTCTTGCTCATTATAAT
>CAMQZX010000063.1 GCA_947039785.1 uncultured Lachnospiraceae bacterium
CTATTCCATGAGTGCGCAGGTGGGGCGGCGATATCGCCAGTTGAAAGAATTGCAGCGATTGGCCGCTCTCCTCATGGGAGAAATTTCATATGGAAATACTCCTCTGCCAGAAGGGTTAAGACGAATTGCAGGACGGCTGGAAGAACCTTTTTGCAGCTTCGTTCTGGCAATTTCCAGTCAGCTGAAAAGGGCGCCGGGGGTAACCTTGTCGGAGGTATTTGAAGAATGCGTACAGGGGTACCTGGGACAATCCTGTCTGAAAGAAACAGATCTGGAAGCGCTGTGCCGCATGGGAAGCTGTTTGGGATATCTGGACAAAGACATGCAGATGCGGACACTTCGACTGTACGAGGCAGAGCTTGTCCAGGAGATTTCTGATACATATGAGAGTATGCCGGGAAAGAAAAAGTTGTATCAGACACTGGGAATCATGGGCGGATTGTTTCTGGTGATTTTGTTGATATAGTACGGTTGAAGGCGGCCGTTTGTCATAAGGGGGAAAAGAGTGGAAGTTAGTATTATTTTTAAGATTGCCGCCGTGGGGATTTTGGTGTCGGTGTTGGGGCAGGTGTTAAAGCACAGCGGCAGGGAAGAACAGGCATTTCTTTCCAGTCTGGCGGGGCTTATTATTGTTCTGTACTGGATTCTTCCTTATATTTATGATTTGTTTGAGACCATCAAGCAGTTGTTTTTAGTTGCCATGCATGTATGAAATTTTGCGGGGAGATGTGAAAATGGACATTGTAAAGATTTCCATGCTGGGGATTTCCGGAGTGATTTTGGGATTTATGCTGAAGGGGTCACGCCCGGAGTATGCATTTTATGTAAGCTTTGGGGTGGGGATTTTGATTCTGTCAGTGGCTGTAGTGAAGTTGGAGTATCTTTACGATGCTCTGGTGAAAATACAGTCTTATCTGCCCATCGACAGCGATTATTTGGCGGCCATCTGGAAAATGCTGGGGATTTCTTATATCGGGCAATTTACATCAGGGATCTGCAAGGACGCAGGCTATGGGAATATCGGAAGTCAGATTGAATTGTTTAGTAAACTGGCGATCATGACGGTGAGTATGCCCATTTTGCTTGCGTTGCTGGAGACCGTGCACGGGTTTTTATCCTGACCGATAATTATGCATTGATTCTTGATTCTGAAATGTTTTTGACAGAGATTTGGCGGGAGGGAGGCGGTATGGGAAAATTACTGGCAGTAAAAGCTGGTGGAAAGCACCGATGGATGGTTTGTGCAGCTTTGACTGGGTGGCTGGTATGGAGTATCGTTGTGGGCAGCACAGTGGCGTGGGCACAGGAGGTGTCACAAGATCAGGAGCCGGTGCAGATGATACCATCAGAGGAGAATTCCCGGAATCCGGTTCAGAACCCAATTCAGGATGCAGACTGGGGCTCTGTACAAGACTCAACTCAGGATACAAATCTGCAGGGATATACTCAGAAATTTCTGGAGGACATGCAGCTTGATGAACTGCAAAGCCTGCTGGATGAGATTCTGGGCAGCAGCAGCTTCAGCCTGCTGGACTCCTTGGGAAAAATTATCAGCGGTCAGCAGCATTTTTCCAGAGAAGTACTGCTGGAGGCGGTGTATCAGGCTGTGTTTGGGGAGGTGGAGCGGCAGAGGGGAATCTTGTTTCAGATCATCCTTCTGATTCTGGCTCAGGCATTGTTTTCCAATTTTTCCAAAGCCTTTGAGAAGGGTATGGTGGGGGATGCCTGTTTCTATGTGGTCTATATGATTTTATTTGCGATACTGGTGAAAACCTTTGGGGAGCTGAGTGTGAATCTCAGTGAACAGCTCTCCATCATCGTCACATTAATGAAGGGAGTAGCGCCGGCCTATTATCTTGCTATTGCAGCCTCGTCGGGAATTTCCTCGGCAGCAGTCTTTTACCAGGTGATTTTGCTGTTGATTCTGGGAATTGAGACTTTGCTCGCCAACTTTGTACTGCCCTGTGTGAACCTGTATGTACTGTTGGAGCTGGTCAATTACCTGTCCAAGGAGGATATTCTCTCCCGGCTGTCAGACTTATTGAGAACCTTAGTGGAGTGGTCACTGCGCACTATGTTGGGCGTATTGGTGGGGATGCAGATGATTCAGGGGCTGGTAGCCCCGGTGATCGATTCTCTGAAAAGAACCACTCTTGGAAAAACCGCCAGTGCCATCCCCGGAGTGGGAAACGCCATTAACTCTGTAACAGAAATCATTCTCACCAGCGCGGTACTTATCCGCAACAGCCTGGGTGCTGTGTTTCTTATTGCCTTTATTCTATGGGGAGTGACGCCTTTGATTCGGTACGGGATCAATGCGTTGTTGTATAAGCTTCTGGCAGCACTGATTCAGCCCATCTCTGACAAGCGGATGGTGGGGTGCTTAAGTATTATGGGAGAAGGGTGCGTACTGCTTTTAAAGACCTTATTTACGGTGCAGGTGCTGTGTATGATTACCATTGTGGTGATAGCAGGGACATTTTGACATATGAGTGAAGCGATTTATGAGTGGATGAAAAATCTGGCCATATTTTACATTTTTCTCACGGTGGTGATGAATCTGGTACCCAATAGCCAGTATGGGGAATATCTGAAGTTTTTTATGGGGCTGATACTGATATTAATGGTGCTCTCGCCTCTGCTCCAGATTCTGCAGCTGAAGGATGCTGTGGGAGAGCTGTTTCGCCAGAATACGCTGGAGCAATCTTATCTGGAAGCGCAGATTGGGGATTTTCAGGTACAGATGAACGAGAATGCAGGAGGAAGCTTTGATGGAAGGTTGCCCGGGGAGGAACGTGCTTCTGATACAGCTGCCAACGAGATACAGAGCAGATATTTGCATGAGGGATACCAGCGGGAAATAGAACAGAACATCGAAACCAGACTGACGCAGCTTGGGTATGAGGTAAAGTCGGTACAGGTAAAGCTTGGCGATTTATCCGGTGATGGAGTGGCAGGCAAGCTTCAGGTGCAGCAGATTGATGTTTGGTTTGCCGGTCTGACAGAAGGAGCAGAGGAGGTGATACGCAGTGAACTGGGAGGAACCTATGAAACAGCCCCGGAAAACATCCGGATTTTCTCTGAAGAACTTCAGTAAGCAGCAGTGGCTGGTGGTGATTTTGCTGGGGCTTCTTCTGGTGGTGATCGCCATGCCTGTGGCAAAGGAAGCTGAGGATACGGGAGGCAAGTCGGTATTTGCGGTGGATGAGACGGTTTCAGATGATATTCCGGCTTCTGATCTGGAGCAGCAGTTGGGGAGATTACTGGGTCAGGTGGAAGGTGTGGGGCAAGTGCAGGTGATGCTCTATCAAAAAAGCAGTACAAACAGCTTTACATCCATAACTTCCCAGGATGCAAAAGCCGGCGGAGAGATCGGGGGAGTGCTGATTGTGGCGGAAGGTGCCGATAATCCTGTTACGGTTCAGAAGATTCAGGAGGCAGTTATGGCATTATTTCAGGTGGAAGCCCATAAAATTAAAGTAATGAAAATGAAATAAGGAGAAGAGACGTGAAAAAAATCTTTAAGAAAAATCAAGTTATCATTACAGCACTGGCGGTCATGATTGCTGTGGCGGGATATTTGAATTTCTCCGATACAGATTTTGGATTCGGCAGTGAGGAGGCCAGCACCGATGGAACCATTGTGGAAGATATCGAAAGCCTGGATTATGACATCACCGATGAGATGGCTTTGCTTGAGGAAAATGCAAATAGCTCTTCTGCATCCACAGAAGGCACAACCGATGAAAGTTCGGGGACAGATACTCAGGAAACAGCCACAGATATTCCGGGGGAGGCGGTTCTTACAGGCTCTTCCAGCTTTGCAGCTCAGGCAAAGGTGAGTCGTGAGCAGATTCGCTCCCAGAATAAGGAAGAATTGCAGGCGATTATCGACAACCCGGATATTTCTGAGGAACAGAAGCAATCTGCAATTTCCACCATGGTATCCATGACAGATATTTCTGAGAAAGAGGTTGCTGCAGAAATGCTTCTGGAGGCCAAAGGCTTTGAAAATGCAGTTGTGAATCTGACTGGGGATACAGCGGATGTTGTGATTCCCATGTCAGAGATACCGGACGATCAGCGTGCTCAGATCGAAGACATCGTAAAGCGCAAGACTGACGTGGCTCCGGAGAACATAGTTATCACTCCTCTGAATCAGGCAGCTGAGGAAGAGTAGTGTAAGGAGGAGAGGAAAGGTGCAGGTGAATCTGCCTTTCCTCTCCTTTTTCGAATATAGTGAATGGAATGAGGGTGTGAACAGTATTGCGAAGTACGCTTCTGGCTGCAGGGAGCAGTACCCCCTTGACACGTCCTGTGAATATATACTAAAATAGGGGCGTTGCATAAAATTCGTTGAATGAAAAATAATAGAATGATTTTAAAATATAGGAGGCCGAACTGTGGCAAATTATACGAAAGAAATAGAGAAAAGACGTACATTTGCGATTATATCCCATCCCGATGCCGGTAAAACCACATTGACAGAAAAGTTTCTGCTCTACGGCGGAGCCATCAATCTGGCAGGCTCCGTTAAAGGTAAAGCGACAGCCCGCCATGCGGTGTCTGACTGGATGGAAATTGAGAAGGAGAGAGGTATTTCTGTCACTTCTTCTGTATTGCAGTTTCACTATGACAATTACTGCATCAACATTTTGGATACTCCGGGACATCAGGACTTCTCCGAGGATACTTACCGTACTTTGATGGCAGCCGATTCAGCGGTGATGGTCATTGACGGTTCAAAGGGTGTGGAGGCTCAGACAAGAAAGCTGTTTAAGGTCTGTGTCATGCGCCATATTCCCATCTTTACCTTTATCAACAAGATGGACCGGGATGCCAACGATACCTTTGAATTGCTGGATGAAATTGAGCAGGAGCTGGGAATTGCCACCTGTCCGGTGAACTGGCCCATTGGCTCCGGTAAGCAGTTCCGCGGAGTGTACGACAGAAACACCAAGAAGGTACTGACCTTCTCCGATACCCAGAAGGGAACCAAGGAAGGTATCGAGGAAGTCATTGATGTGGATGATCCCCATCTTCTGGATGTGGTGACTGAGGAACAGAAGGATACCCTTTTAGAGGAAATCGAGCTTTTGGATGGCGCCAGCGCAGAATTTGATCAGGAGCTGGTCAGCAAGGGAGAATTGTCCCCTGTATTTTTCGGATCAGCCCTTACTAACTTTGGCGTGGAGACATTTCTGAAGCATTTCCTTCAGATGACCACCTCTCCGCTGCCGCGTAAGTCAGACTGCGGAGAAGTAGATCCTATGAATGACAATTTTTCTGCCTTTGTATTTAAGATTCAGGCAAACATGAATAAGGCACACCGTGACCGAATCGCCTTTATGCGAATCTGTTCCGGCAAATTTGATGCATCAAAGGAAGTATACCATGTCCAGGGTGGACGGAAGATGCGTCTGTCCCAGCCTCAGCAGATGATGGCAGAGTCCCGTCATGTGGTGGACGAAGCTTATGCTGGAGATATTATCGGTGTGTTTGATCCGGGTATTTTTTCCATTGGAGATACTTTGTGCGCACCGGGACAGAAGTTCGCCTACGAAGGAATTCCCACCTTCGCTCCGGAACATTTCGCAAGAGTTCGTCAGATTGATACCATGAAGCGTAAGCAGTTTATTAAAGGAATCAATCAGATTGCCCAGGAAGGTGCCATCCAGATTTTCCAGGAGTTAAACACAGGAATGGAAGAGATTATTGTGGGTGTTGTAGGTGTGCTGCAGTTCGATGTGTTGAAATATCGTCTGGAGAATGAGTATAATGTGGAAATCCGCCTGGAAAACCTGCCTTACGAGCACATCCGCTGGATTGAAAATAAAGATGAGATCGATGTGAAGAAGATTGTGGGAACTTCTGACATGAAGAAGGTAACTGACCTGAAGGGGAATCCGCTGCTTCTGTGGGTCAATGCCTGGAGCGTGGGCATGACCTTGGATCGAAATGAGGGTCTGGTGCTTTCAGAGTTTAGCAGGTAGTTTGCAAGTAAAACCGACTTGAACAAAAAGTAAAAAAAGCCAGCTAAGACAGGATTACGTCCTGATCAGGCTGGCTTTTTGCTGTCATATGGATAAAAAGGCATCCTGAGATTCCTAAAGGTAAAGGAAAGAATCGATTTGTTTTCGGAACATTGTATGGAATATACTTTTGTTAAAGAGAAAGATGCAATTTAGATTGGATAAAGGAGAACTGGGATGAAAGAAGATTCACTGTTTAAAGAAGATGCCGTATTTTTGCTGGATAATCGTGCAGACGACACAGCAACAGACATTTTAAAAATGATTGGAAATAAAATGACAGAGCTTGGGTATGCGAAGGAAAGCTTTAAGGAGGCTTTGCTGGAGCGAGAGGCGAAATATCCTACCGGACTGCGGATTGAACCATATTCAGTAGCCATACCTCATACAGATCCGGGTCATATATACAATCCATGTATTTGTGTGGTGAAGTTAAAAGAAGGCGTGGAGTTTCATGAGATGGTTAATACCCAGGCTTTGGTGAGGGTAAATTTCATTTTCTGCATCGCGTTGCCTGAGGGTGAGAAGCAGACAAATGTATTACAGCACGTAATGGGAATTGCGGGAAACAGAGAGATGATGGAAGCTTTGAATAAAGCAGAAAATCCGGAAGAAATATATCGAATTGTATGTGAGTGTTAGAAAGAATTTTCAAGCACATTTAGCGTTTCCAGTATCAGATTGTTTACTGGAGACGCTTTTTGTTGCTAGATAAGGGTAAAAAAGTCCAGTGGACTTTTTCTAAGTTATTAAGTATTATGGAGGCATATTCAGCAGAAGACCATTTTCAGGAGGTGAAAACTGTGTATCTGATAGAAAGGCAGAAGAAAATATTAAACTTGCTTTTATTAGGCGACGGATGGATGACAGGCGCTCAAATAGGAAATCAGCTGGGAATTACGGACAGAACTGTGCGCAATGATATTAGAGATATCAACGAAGAATTGAAAGAATTTCCAGATACACATATTGAGTCAATCAGAGGCAAAGGGTATATCCTGAACAGCAAAAGCAGGGAAGCGATTTTAGAGCAGGTGGAGCAGACCAATGGCAACGAAACTACCCAGGGAAGACTGTGTAATCTGGCATTGGAGATTCTCATGGCAGAGGATCCTGTTTTTTTGGATGATTTGGAAGAAGAATATTATATCAGCAGAACTACACTTGAAGCCACTATTAAAAATATTAATGAAAAATGCAAAGAAACAGGAAACAAAATGGTGGTGCGTCATAAGAAAAATGCGGTGCAGGCAGTGTGCAGCGAGCAGGAGCGTAGAAGCTTGCTGCGGCGTTTTATTCTGGTATCTAAAGAGCATATGGGGGGAAGCATCAAAGATGAATATGGATTTTTAAATCAGGATATCACAAAAAAGATTATGCTAAATGTCCGTAGAGCTTTGGCAAAAAGATGTATGCAGCTGACAGATCAGGATATGATTGAGGTGGTTCTTTATATTTATATTCAATATATGCGTATCAGACAGGGAAACCATCTGGATGAAAAGTCTGAAAAAAACGGGGATATGATACCAAAGACCATAGGGAAAATTACAGAGGAGCTGACGAAAAATGTAGGTGCTGCTCTGGGAATTGAATTTACGGTGGAGGAGCGGTATGTGCTGTCTATGTATTTGTGTGGAATTCGAATGATGAAGACGGAACGATTTACCAGAAAAGAAATAGAGGCCATTGTGGAACCGCGCTATCTTGTAATTGTGGAGGAATTGCTAAATGACATAAAGAACGAATTCATGCTGGATCTTACCCAGGACGATGAGCTGGTTGTGGATCTGGTTTTGCATATTCGCTTTTCCATCAAAGCGGGTAGTAGCAGCCATCAGACAAATCCCCTTCTGGATACCATGAAAAATCAATATCCTTTTGTGTTTGAATTATCCACTTATATTTTCAGCCGATTTTATGATGCATTGGGAGTGGAGCTGAATGAAAATCAGTTGGGATATATCGCTGCCCATCTGGGAGCTGCCCTGGAACGACTGGAAAACACAAAATCCAGCAGTGATTTTAAGATTGCTGTCTGTAGTAATATGAGTATGAGTATTGTAAGACTTTTGATGGCAAAGCTTCATTCCTTATATACCAATCGGATAAACATTACCGGACCTTACCCTGTGTATGATATGGAACATATGTTGGAGGAAACCCCCTCATTGATTCTAACCACAACATCCTCCAATTTGTTTCGATCCATTTCTGTACCTGTCATCACGATTTCTCCCATACTTGAGTCTGCAGATGTATTAGCTATTAACCAGATGATCAGCAAATTAAAGAGGGATTCCATTGTTTTTCCTCTACCGGACGAGATTGAACATTATTTTGAAGATGACCTGTTTTTTCCTCAGCTGGAGTTTGAAACTCAGGAGGAGGTACTCTCATTTTTATCGGAGAAAATCGTGGAAAAAGGGTATGCTTCTGATGAATTGCTGGCCAATACCATGGAGCGGGAGAAAATTGCTCCAACTACCTTTGCAAATGAGATTGCCATGCCTCATCCTATGCGCATGTGTGCTTATAAAACTGTGATTGCCGTGGCCACTTTGAAAAACCCAGTATTCTGGGGAAATTTGAGTGCCAGACTTATCTTTATGTTGGTGGTGAGGGGAAGTGATATGAAATATATGAATAGCTTTTTTGACATTGTTTCAAATCTGGTTTGTGATAAGAAAAAGGTGCGGAAACTGACTGATGAGGAAAAATTTCAGAAATTTATGGAGGAATTGCTTTGATTTATTGTGAAAATTGTCGGGAACTTCTTCCTTTGTTAAACGGAATTTGTTGGTTTTAACTTTTAAGCAGAAATTACTATAATAGATTTAAAGTTAAATCAAAGAGGAACCAAAAGGAGGATTAACAAATGAAATATCAGGAAACAAGAGAGAAAGTACTCGAAGTTGCTGTGAAATGTCTGGAGAGAGGGCTGATTCACGGCACAGCAGGAAATGTATCCATGCGAGTACCAGGCGAAGATGTGGTCATCATTACGCCAACCAGAATTCCTTACGATGAGCTGAAACCAGAGCAGCTTCCGGCAGTATCTCTTCACGCAGAATTATTAGATGGAGAATTTAAGCCATCTTCTGAGACACCCATGCACACCGCCATTTATCGTGCACGTAAAAACTTAAACGGAGTGGTACATACACATTCCATGTTTGCTACGGTATTTTCCATTTTGGAAAAAGAAATTCCACCGATGATGCCGCCTTCAACTCCATACGCACCGGTACCGGTGGCACCTTTCCAGCTTCCTGGATCAGAAGAGTTAGGTCAGGCTGCTGTGGATGCTCTTGGAGAGGATAAGATGGTGTGTACCCTGCAAAACCACGGACTTCTGGCTGCATGCCCAACCTTAGACCGGGCATTTTCCGCAGCAGAATATATTGAGGAGTGTGCTCAGTTGGCATACTGGACCATGCTTGCAGGAAAAATGAATCCAATTCCTGAGGAAGCAGTTTTGACATTGAGGGAGAGAATGTTAAAAGGTATTGCTGTTTGATTTTATGATTTGAGAAAGGAGAACATTATGGCAAGTAACTATCGTATCTTAGCAGTTTGTGGAGCCGGTCTGGCTACCTCAACACACGTTGCAAAAACATTGCAGTCCGGATTGGAGAAGAAAGGCGTTTCCTGCCAGATTCGTACCTGCAGCGTTGCAGAATCTTCAGGAGTTATCTTTCAGTATAAGCCTCAGGTGATTCTGGCTACAGTTTCAGTAAATTCCATTGAGGATCCTCATGGTGCAAAGGTATATTCCGGGGTTCCGCTTTTAACCGGAATCGGTTCTCAGAAGTTGTTTGATGATGTGGTCGCATATCTGGAAACGTTAGAAGATTGATCATAGAAGAAGGAGAAGAGTATGGGTATAGTAATGGACATATTAAATAAGGTCGTAGCCCTGGGTGCCTTTGTAATGATGCCGGTGGTCTTATTTATTATGGGTATGGTATTTCGAATGAAGCCCAGCGATGCTTTGCGGGCGGGTATTACGGTAGGTATTGGATTTAAGGGTATTTCTCTGGCTGCCGGACTGATTGGAACTACCATGAATCCTCTGGTTGAAAAACTTCAGGATTTGTGGGGACTGCAACTGGATGCGGTGGATTTGGGTGTGCCTGTCATTTCTACCATGGCGTTTAGTGATGGACGATTTGTACTTATGATGTTTGCGGGAGTCATTATTATTAATGTTATAATGCTTCTGCTGAATCTGACAAAAACCTTGAATGTGGATATCTGGAACTTCTGGCATTATCTGTTTATCGGAACTTTGGGAACCATTATTTCAGGAAACATGTTTGTTGGTCTTGTGGTAGGTGTGATCTATTCTGCTATCAATCTGCTTCTTGCCGACAGAAACCAGGAGATTATCTGCGAAGTCTGCGGAGAGCAATTCAGAGGACTTTCCTTTTGTACTATGGCCTTTCCTGTGTTAGTTCCCATCGGAAGGGCGATTGACTGGGGAATTGATCATATACCGGGAGTTCGGAAAATCAACTTTAACTTAAAGTCTATTCCAAAGAAGTTCTCATTCCTGGCAGAGCCGATTATGATTGGATTTATCATTGGAGGCGCTTTGGCACTTCTTGCACAGTACAGTTGGGATCAGTGTCTGAATGTTGGAATGACTATGGCGGCAGCTATGTTCCTTCTTCCAAGAATGATTTCAATTCTGATGGAAGGTCTGTCACCTATTGCTACTGCTACAAGAGAATTTATGACTGCCCGTTTTCCAAACAGAGAATTCCGTATCGGCATGGACTTTGCGTTGTTGGTAGGAGATCCGGATATGATTACACTGGGTCTGATCTTTGTACCAATTTCTCTGTTCATGGCAGTAATTCTTCCAGGAAACCGTGTATTACCGTTGATTGGGCTAACCAATCTTTCCTATATGATGATGGCTCCGGTTATTACTTCTAAGAGAAATATGTTCCGGGCACTGATTACAGGAATTGTGATGGTAGCGCTGGTATTCTTTATGGCCACAAGCCTTACCCCGCTGATTACGCCGGCAGTAATAGATGCCGGACTTGCAGAGGCAGGTGGAAATTACACATTGTTTAATACAGGAGAGCATGTGGGATTTTTGCTGCTGCAGATTTTGAAGTTATTCTTTAATTAAGGTTTTGTGTCAATTTGTAGTCTTATAGATTAAGATAGCCCTCATATTTTCATAACATATAGAAAAAGCAAGGTTATATCATTTATTGTATAGCACTTGCTTTTTCAATACCAGGAGGTAAAAAATGATTGTAGATAGAAGTTTAGTGGAAATGTTGTTTCAGGAAGCGGAAAAGGGAAACTATGCAATTCCCCATTTTAATCACTCTGATTTTTGGGACATGAGTGCCATTGTAGAGGCTGCCAAGGAGACGAAGACTCCTGTTTTTATCGCCTGCCTTCCGAAAGTAATTGATGCCATTGGAATTGAGAAATTGGGTGCAGTGGCGAAGATTACCATGGAGCAGAGCGATGTTCCGATTATCTATCATCTGGATCATTGTCACAGTGTGGAAACCTGTCTGGCAGCCGTGGATTATGGATATCGTTCTGTGATGATTGATGCGGCAGATCTTCCGCTGGAAGAAAACATTGCCGCTGTAAAAAGGGTAGTGGATTACGCCCATGCAAGAAATGTCCATGTGGAGGCAGAAATCGGAAAAATCAAAAGTGCAGGAGAAGAAGGATATACTCCGGTGGAGACCCTGGCAGGACTTGAGGATGCAAAGACGCTGGTGGAAGAAACGGGAGTGGATGCTTTGGCTGTTTCTATTGGAAGTGAGCATGGTTTTTATCAGCATACTCCCAAATTGGATTATGATCTACTGGAGAAGATTCATAGCCATATTCAGGTGCCTCTTGTGCTTCACGGTGGTTCCGGTATCCCGGAAGAGTCTGTGAGAAGAGCCATTTCAGGCGGTATCCGTAAAGTCAATGTTGGTACTCATATTCGCCACACCTATATTACGTCCGTGGGAGAAGCCATACAGGACATGGGACCCATGACGCACACGGCAGACATTATGGCTTATGCGAAAAAGAATGTAAAGCAGGTATTAAAAGACTGGATTCGAATCTGCGCAAACAAATAAACGGAGAAATTTACTAAAAGTAAGGAGTGTCTTATGTATAAAAGAGAAGTGACCATTACAAATCCCACAGGATTACATGCCAGACCGGCAACTCTGTTGGTAAAAATGGCAGAAAAATATAAATCAGAGTTAAAAATTATCAATGGAGGAATCATTGCAAACCCCAAGAGCATCTTCAATGTCCTGGCGGCAGGCCTGGGACCGGGAATCACCATTACTGTGGAAGCTGAGGGAGAAGATGAGAAGGACGCAGTAGATGGATTGTGTGAATTTATCGCTTCGCTGGAGGAGTAATGGTATGATAGGTAAAGGATTACCCGTTTCACGGGGAAAAACAGTGAGCAAAGCAATGATTGTAAAGAAACCGCCTCAGACAGATCGGAACAAACGACTGGAGGGAGAGGCTTCTGATGCCATAAAAAAAGTGGATCTGGCAATGGAGAATATTATACAGGAGATGCAGGAAAAGGAGCTGCGCTATCAGAACGGGGACGAGACGATGAAGCTGGAAATTGTCCAGATGCAGAAAACCATGGTATCTGATCAGGTGTTTTATGATAAAATCTGTCGTGTGATTCATCAGGGGTATAGTCCTGAAGCTGCAGTATACCGATGCGTGGAAGAACAATGTGAAATGCTTCTTGCCATCGGCGACGAATATCTGGCAGAGCGGGTGGAAGATTTCAGGGATGTGGGAGATCGCCTGATCTGCGGAATTCTGGGAATCCATTATCCGGATTTGTCCAAATTATCTGAGGAAGTGATCCTTGTGGGAGAAAATATTCCACCGTCGCTGCTGGCTGATGGAGATCGTGATAAGATTAAAGGGCTGGTGATGATTCAGGGGTCTAAGACGGCGCACGTTTGCATTCTGGCAGCCAATATGGGAATTCCCGCAGTGGTAGGCTGTCAGGAGGCTGCCGGAGTTAAGGACGGTGAGATGATGTTTCTGGATGCAGCTTCTGGAGAGATTGTTTTTCAAATGTCAGAGGAAATGTTGATCGATGCCCAAGAGAATGTAAAAGAGTATCAAAAAAAGCTTTCTGCGTTAAAGCCATATGGAAACAAAAAGGCTGTAACAAAGGATGGAACCAGAATTATGCTTCTTGCCAATATTATGGATGCCGGCGTTATGGATCAGGTGGCAGAGTCCGGGATGGATGGAATAGGTCTGTTCCGTACGGAATTTCTGTACATGAACAGAAAGAAACTGCCCACCGAGATGGAGCAGTATTCCATTTACAAAAGTGTGGGGAAAAGGATATATCCTTCACCCGTAACTGTCCGCACCATAGATATCGGCGGTGACAAGGAAGTGGAGGCATTGCATCTTTCCAAGGAGGAAAATCCGTTTTTGGGGTATCGTGCCATCCGGATTTGTCTGGATCAGAAAGAAATTCTGGAAGAACAGTGCAGGGCAATACTGCGTGCCAGTGTACATGGAAAGTTTCAGATCATGTTCCCCATGATCAGCAGTATGGAGGAATTGGATGGGGCTCTGGCAATTTTAGAGAAAGTTAAGAAAGAATTTACCAGAGATGGGATTTCCTATGATACGGGAATTTTAACGGGTATGATGGTAGAAGTGCCTTCCGTTGCAATCATGGCAAGGGAATTTATCAAGAAGGTGGATTTCTTCAGTATCGGAAGCAATGATCTGACCCAGTATACGTTAGCTGTGGACAGGCAGAATGAGAAGATTTCTCATCTGTATGATTATTTTCATCCCAGCGTTTTGCGGCTCATTGCCGGTACGATCCGTGCCTGCCAGGAGGCACAGAAGCCATGCTCGTTGTGTGGAGAGATGGCGGCAGACGACCTTGCAATCCCTATCCTTCTGGGACTAGGACTTAGAAAATTTAGTGTGAATCCTTCTTCCGCTCTTATGGTAAAGCACCTTCTTTCCATGTGTGATTTAGCCCAAATGGAGAAGCTGGCGGAAAACGCGTTAAAGGCAGACAGTGCTGCCAGTGTGAGAAGAATGTTAAAAGAAGCTCTGAAAGAGCATGTTTGAAAATTCATATGAGTAACATAATAAGAGGAAAGGCAATATATGAAGAAAATTAAGCTTGGAAAAACAGATATTGACATAACGAAACTGGGGATGGGAACCTGGGCAATCGGAGGGGGACCGGCCTGGGGCGACAGAAACGTGCAGGAATGTGTGGATACTATCCGTATGGCGCCCAAGCTGGGCATTAATCTTTTGGATACCGCCCCGGCATACAATTTTGGAAACAGTGAGAAAATTCTGGGAGAAGCACTCAAGGAGATGAACCGCGAAGAGGTATGCATCATCACTAAGTGCGGAATTGTCTGGGACAGAAAGGGAAGTCTTTTCAATAAGGTTGGCGATACACAGCTTTATAAAAACCTTTCCAGAGAATCCATTCTGCTGGAGGTAGAGGAAAGCCTGAATCGTTTGGAAACAGACTATATTGATGTATATATGACTCATTGGCAGTCTGTGGAGCCATGTTTTACCCCCATCAGTGAGACCATGGGTGTGCTCAACGAACTGAAAGCTCAGGGAAAAATCCGAGCCATCGGAGCGGCAAATATGACAGTGGAGCATATGAATGAATACTTAAAATGGGGAAGTCTTGACATCGTGCAGGGAAAATACAGTATTTTGGATCGGGCCGTGGAGGAGGAGCTTCTGCCTGTCTGCAGAGAAAGGCAGATTACTTTCCAGGCATACTCGCCCTTAGAGCAGGGGCTTTTAAGCGGTCGGTACACGAAGGATTATCAACCGAAAGGTGCCCAGGCGAATAAAAAATGGTTCCAGCCGGAAAACATGGGCAAAGCCATTCACATGGTGGAACAGTGGAAGCCTCTCTGTGAAAAATACGATTGTACCGCGGCAAATCTGGCTCTTGCCTGGGTCATGGGGCAGGGCGATTATATTACAGTCTTAAACGGCTGTTCCAAAACAAGCCAGTTGGTAGAAAACGTGAAAGCAGCGCAGATTACACTGTCAGAAGAAGATATGATTCAGATGAACGATCTGGCACTGAAAATTATGTGACAAACCGGAACATAGTTGTTAGGTGGGTTATGAAAAAGCATTTCAGAAATGAGGTGCTTTTTTATTTGTGATTATTTCTGTAACAGTTTCATCGTGGAGTAGTTAGAGACGATAGCTGAGGAGCGCCCATTCATTCACAATATCTGTTGAAAGCAAAGAAGGAAATGACCCTGGAATTTCAGATGAAACCTCTTGTCAATGAGAAATAAATGTGAGAAGATAACTATGTTTGCTTTTTATCTTGTAGTCTCCCGCTTTAAGTGCGTGAAGCAGCCTGCATCTATGAGGAAGCAGCGAAGGAGATTCCGAATGTCCGCTTTATGTAAGGTGTCAGAATATAAGCTTTGACACCTTAAGCATCGTATGAAATCAGACGAATAGAAGGAGCAGCAAATGTTTGATTATGAGATTGTAAATCAGTTTGTGAGAATTTGTGATTATACAGGAGAGGACTCTCGAGTGGAGATACCGGGAGAGATTGATGGACTGCCCGTTAGGGAAATCGGGGCTTATGCATTTTCCAGGAAGGGGATTACCCATCTGACATTGCCGGAGACAGTGGAGAAGATTGGGCGTTATGCTTTTTACAACAGCGGGCAGCTTGCTCAAGTGAGCTTCTATTCTTCCATTGAAGACCTTGGCGCAGGGGCTTTCACAGGATGTCATAATGTGAAGTGTTTTCAGGTGCAGATTGTGCCCGAAAAGCCTTCTTGTCTGAAGGAATTTCTGTCGGAGATTTCTGAGGAAATTTGTGTGGATTATCGAGATGGAGAGCAGTTTGCCCGGTTGATGTTTCCGGAATTTTACGAGGAAGGTGTGGAAAATACCCCCGCCAGAATTATCGAGTCCCATACCCATGGCAGCGGGATTCACTACCGGAACTGTTTTATCCGTAAGGAATTTCAGTTTGAGGAGTATGACAAAAGATTTACCATGGCAATGCATCGGGAGAGCTTTGCCTTTAATCTGGAACTGGTATTGGGGAGATTGCAGTATCCTTACCGGTTGTCAGAGGCGGCAGAGGAAGTGTATAAGGAATTTCTGATGGAGCACTTTGAAGAGGCGCTTCAATATCTGACAGAGAAGAAGGAGCTGGAGAAAATGAGTTTTCTTATGGATTTCCAGCGTAGAAATCGGAAGATATCTGCTTTGGATTTTGAATTGTAACCCTGAGAAAAATGACAGATTAGATAGAAAAAGACAGCAGCATAGCGGATTGGGAATATCCGTTTGGCTGTTTTTTCAGAAAGAACAGGAGCAGGATAAAATGAAGACAAAACGATTATATTATCAGGACAGTCACCTGAAGGAATTTCAGGCAACAGTTCTGGAATGCAGCGGGGTGGGAGAAGTTTATGAAATTGTGCTGGATCAGACAGCGTTTTTCCCGGAAGGCGGCGGGCAGAGTGCGGATACCGGATTTTTGGATGAAGTTTTGGTCATAGATGTACAGGAAAAAGGAGACACTATTTATCACAAAGTGACAACAGCGATTTCTCCTGGCATGAAAGTCACGGGACGAATAGACTATGAAAACAGATTTGACAAGATGCAGCAGCATTCTGGAGAGCATATTGTGTCAGGGTTGGTCCACAATACCTTTGGATACAATAATGTTGGATTTCATCTGGGAAAAGAGCTGGTGACCATGGATTTTGACGGGAAGCTGACCCAGGAGCAGCTTCGTGTAATTGAATTTCAGGCAAATCAGGCAGTGGCGAACAATCTGCCCATTCAGGTTTCCTACCCATCCAGAGAAGAACTGTCTGCGCTGAATTACCGAAGCAAAATTGAGATTGAGGGTCAGATCAGGATTATTACCATTCCTGGTTATGATGTCTGCGCCTGTTGCGCCCCTCATGTGAAATACACAGGAGAAATCGGCATCATTAAGCTGACAGGGATGCAAAATTACAAAAGCGGCGTCCGGGTTACGATGCTCTGCGGATTTCGAGCGCTGCAGGACTATAACAAAAAGGAAGAAAACATCACTCAAATTTCCGTGGCTCTTTCCGCCAAGCCTTACGAGACAGCTCTGGCGGTGGAGCACCTGCAAAATGAGGTGAAGGAGAACAGGGCGAAAATCCAGCATTTTCAGCAGAGTTTTTTAGACAGGGAACTTGCCGGCATTACCGGGGAGACAGAAAATTATGCCATTTTCCTGGAGGAAGCGGATATGAATATTCTGCGGAAATTTGTGGACGAGGCGAAACTGCGCTGTAAGGGAATCTGCGGAGCTTTTGTGGGTGACAATAAGAGAGGATATCATTATATTCTGGGAAGCTGTAAGGTTAACCTGCGGGATTATGTGAAGCTACTCAATGGAACATTTGCAGGCAAAGGCGGCGGAACGCCGGAGATGGTGCAGGGCAGTCTTTTGGGGTGTGCCGATGAGATTCGAGGCTTTTTAAATCAGTCTGGCTCTTTGTCGGTGGAAGAGTAGACAGGGACTTTGCAAACATGTGGAGAAGATACCACAGGAAAGAAGGGAAAGGAGCAGAAAATGCCAACAGTAGGAAATCCAGTTTATCGACAGGAGGAGCGGGAGCTTCAGCTTCTGGAGCTATGTGATCAGATTCTTGCCAATTCCAGAAATGAAGTGTATCTTAGTATGCATTTTCTGGATGTGGCATTGTCTGCTTTGCAATTTACGGCGGACGTATCTGTCAATCCCCTGGGGACCGATGGGGAAGTCCTTCATTATCATCCGGAGCAATTGATGCGCATTTATAAGGCAGACCGTTATATGGTTAACCGTGCTTATCTGCATATGATCATGCACTGTCTGTTTGCCCATCCTTTTATAAAAAAGGAACGGGAAGAGAAGCTGTGGAATTTATCCTGTGATATTGCCGCAGAGTATGTGATAGATGATTTGTACCTTGCCTGTGTCCACAGATCCAAGTCCCAGCTTCGCAGAAAATGTTATGGAGAACTGCGGCAGAAGCTGAAGGTGGTGACTGCACAGGGCGTGTATTCTTATCTGGAACAGGAAAACCTGGACTCCATGGAGTTTTCCAGGCTGCAGCGGGAATTCTATATGGATGACCACAGAATCTGGAATCAGAGCCGTCCGCCTTCGAGGCGACAGCAGCAAAAAGAACGGTGGGATGATATCCGGGAGCATATGCAGACGGAGATGGAGACATTTTCCAGGGAGGCTTCCGAAGATTCCAGAGGGCTGTATGAGCAGATTTGCGTGGAGAATCGGCAGCGGTATGATTATAAGG
>CAMQZX010000064.1 GCA_947039785.1 uncultured Lachnospiraceae bacterium
GCGATGGCCAACACGAGAGGCAGAGGTTATATTTTATATTGTTCTGATACTTATAATACATAAAAAAATTAAGTCTGGAAGAACGAATGGAGGAATCTATCCCTACTATATGATTTCCTATGGTATATTTCGATTCGTGATGGAGTGGTTGCGCTTCCACAGTGGAACTTCTATGATTCATCCGGCACATATCTGGTCACTGATTTCACTGTGCCTCGGATTCAGCATAGATGCAGAAATGCAAAACAAGAGAAAGGGAGGAGATAATAATGGTTAAATTGAAACAAGTTCTCCGGCGTTTTCTATCATTATCATTGGTGATTGTGTTAACGCTGACATTATTGCCGCAGATTAGCTTTACCGTTCAGGCGGCGGCAAGCGGAGAGTTGAACGGTCTGAATAGCAACGATATTGGTGCCCGTTATTCTGCTACAGATGATGGAAGCAATGCAAGCTGGTCTGCCAATGGCTATACTATTACCGGCAGTGTCATTAGTAAATCAGGTATGTGTAGCGACAGTCACTATGAGACAACACTCACACTAACGAATGAGAAGTCTGTCGCCGCAATTTTATCTTTTGATTATACCATCGCTCAGAATAGCGGTAAAATTCAGGTTGCAGGAACAGAGGTGACTGCAAATGGCAGTTATTCCAATGAATTGGCTGCCGGTGCATCCATTAATATTTATCTGAAATCCGGCAGTACATCTGCTGCTACCAGTATATTGATTAAGAATCTGACTTTGCTGGTGGATGTGGATGCAACCACTACCTTTCAGAAGGCAGAAAACGGAAGTTATACTGTAGATGATGTTGAAATTACAGCAGACATCTCTAAAACTCAGCGCTCTACTCTGTCCTATACTCTGAAAGCAATACCTGCATCTGGCTATAAATTTCTGGGATGGTACAGTGTGTCCGAGAATAAATATCTTTCTTCGGATGAATTCGCTACTTTGAATTTTGACAGTAACCAGACAGTAACCGCCAGATTCACAGAAGAATCCAACCCTGTATTTGATGTCAGTGGTGCCAAATTTACCGATTTAAACGAGGCAGATATGTACGCCTCCGCAAGCAGCCTGAGTAAAATCACATTGGTTTCAGATGGTACGCTAAACAGCGGAAGTTATACTATTTCCAGTGGTGTCACCTTGCTGATTCCCTTTGATGCTGCTGGAACCTGTTATACTACTGCTCCTGCGACGACGGGAAATATAAGAAGTGCTCCCAGCGTCTACCGTAAACTCACCATGGCAGAGGGAGCTACTATCACTGTGAATGGTGCGATCAGCGTTAGCGCAAAGCATTATGCATATGGGCAGAACGGTGCGGGCGCTCCAGATGGAAAATATGGATACATATATATGAATACTGGCAGCAAGATTACTGTTAGCAAGGGCGGCAGTATGTATGTCTACGGCTTTGTTTCGGGAGATGGCACAGTGACTGCTGAATCCGGTGCAACTGTCTATGAGAATATGCAGATTTGTGATTTTCGCGGTGGCACCACAACTTCCGGTATGAATAACAATGCCCAAAAGATTTTTCCGTTGAACCAATATTTCATCCAGAACATTGAAGCAGAGTTGATATTGGAATCAGGCTCAGATGAATATATTTATACTTCGATTTATGCCGCTAATACCTCTACCTCCACTGCTGTGCATTTTATCGGAAACAGTGGTGCCATGTTCTCAGTTGACGCGGGTGGCTTTTTTACCAAAAAATATCTGCCTGACAAGGATCGAATTGAAATTTCAGTTAATGGAGACGCAAAAATCAACAATCTTACCTTAACCTTGAATGGTATGAGTGTATCTTCCGGAAATTATGTCCTGCCAATTAATAACTGCATGACTCTGAATGTGAATTCTGGCACCACGCAGATAACCCAGGATGTGGCTCTGCTGGCTGGGGCACAGGTGAATATTAAAAACGGAGCTACCTTACAAGTGACAAATGACAGTTCTTTGTATGTCTACGATACAGACGAATGGACGCAGGCAAATTACGCATCTAATGCTAAGTTTAAGACAGTACTTTATTCACCTACAAGAACTTATAATCGTAAAGTCAGTGATTTGGTTGATGCCCGTATCGATGTGAATGGCACACTACAGTCTGCTGGTTATGTATATACTACAGCCGGCGGTGCAGATATTACCAGCAGTGAGGGAAGTGGTCGGTTTATTTTGATTAATGGTGCTGGTTCAGAAACTGCGACATACATGTATAAGGATTATACGACCAATTATGATACGATTCCTATCACCTCTGCTAAACTCCATAATGGCAGTCAGTATAGCGGAACTGAGGAAGAGTATTCCACTACGGAAGGATCTGCCGAAGATAGTACTTATAATTGGAATACTGCTGACAGTAAGTGGAAGATAGAGAAGGGAGATGATACTCTTACAATCATCTTTAATGGCAACGGTAGTGACGATAACATGAAGAACCAGACCATCAAGATTGATGAGGATACCGCACTGGAAACTAATACCTTCACTCGTGATGGCTACACATTCGCCGGTTGGAATACTGCGGCTGACGGAACAGGAACCGCCTATGATGATAAAGCGATTGTCAATCTTAGCGAAGATATTACCCTCTATGCCCAGTGGATACCCAACACCTATACCGTTACCTGGGTGGATGAAGATGGCACGGTACTTGAAACAGACGAGAATGTTGACTATGGTACGACTCCTGAGTACAACAGCGAGAACCCGACCAAGGAAGGCGACGCTCAGTACAGCTACATCTTCAAGGGTTGGACACCTGAAGTCGGCGCAGTTACTGCCGATGTGACCTACAAGGCAGTCTACGAGCAGACGGTCAACCAGTACACCATCACCTGGAAGAACTGGGATGGCACCGAGCTTCAGTCTGAGCAAGTGAACTATGGTGAAGTCCCTGCTTATGCCGGTGAAACGCCCACCAGAGATAGCGATGCGGAACATACTTACTCCTTCAGCGGATGGACGCCGGAAATCACTCCAGTGACTGGCAACGCAGAGTATATAGCAGCATTTACGGATGAAATCAACACTTATACTGTTACCTGGGTAAACTGGAATAATACCGAGCTGGAGAAGGATCAAAATGTTGCTTATGGCACAACACCTGAATATAACGGTGCGCCACCAACCAGGGAAGGAGATGCACATTACAGCTACACTTTTAAAGGCTGGAGTCCGGCAGTGGATACCGTTACCGGGGACATTACCTACACCGCTGTTTATGAACAGACGGTGAACCAGTACACAATTACTTGGAAAAACGCTGATGATACATTATACACAGAACATGTTGACTATGGAGAAATACCTGTTTACGTTGGTGAAACTCCGACGAAGGCTGGTAACTCTCAGTATAGTTACGCCTTTAAGGGCTGGACACCGGAAATCACAGCAGTTACCAGCGATGCAACCTATTCTGCTGAATTTGAACAGACGGTTAACACTTACACAGTTACCTGGGTGAATGCGGACGGCACAAAGCTTGAAACAGACGAGAATGTTATCTATGGTACAAAGCCTGAGTATAACGGTGCACCACCAACCAAAGATGCTGATAATCAGGGCAGTTATACCTTTAAGGGCTGGACACCGGAAATCACAGATGAAACCATGGTCACTGGCAATATCACTTACACAGCTGTTTATGAAACAGTTGCTAACACTTACACCATCACTTGGGTGGATGCAGACGGCACGGAGCTTGAAAAAGATGAAAATGTAGTTTATGGAGCTATTCCGGAGTATAATGGTGCAATTCCGTCCAAGGCAGCAGATAGTGAGAATAGCTACACCTTCAACGGCTGGGAGCCTGAGGTTACTGCAGTAACCGGCAATGCCACTTATAAGGCGGTATATACGGCTACTCCGATTATAAAATACACTGTTGCCTTTGACGCCAATGGCGGTGAGGGTACGATGGAACCTCAGATTTTCGTACAGGGTGAGGATACTAAACTGAATGACTGCAAATTTGCCCGTGACAACTACAAGTTCACGGGTTGGAATACCAGCCCGGACGGCAGCGGTACATCCTACGCTGACCAGGGAGCACTTATATGTCTGGGAGAGGATATTACCCTGTACGCACAATGGCAGATCTGGAGCGGCTGGTTTACAGATGACAAGGGAACTACCTATTACCAAAACGGCGTGATGGAATACAAGAACGAATGGGCAGACATTGACCAACAGACCTATTACTTCGATGAAAACGGTTATATCGTCAAAGGTATCCAGAAACTGATAAAAGATGGTATTAAGGCCAGATATGTCTTTGACGGCAACGGCATCTTTCAGAGTGATAAATCTGGCTTGTACGATGTTGGTGAGGATACCTACTGGATCGAGAATGGGACAATTGTTGAAGAGGCCGGACTGAAGCGTGTGGAGAAGGAAAATGGTGAGATCAATTACTATTATTTTGCCACACAAAAGAATGTGGAGGAAAATCCGAAGCTTGAGGTCTCCAAGGCTGTGAAAAATCTGCTTCCTGCTGGTAGCAGAGACTGCTGGATTCATAAGACCAACGATCTCCCGTTGCCGGAGTGGGGTTACTACTTTGATGAAAACGGTGTAATCCTGCATGATGCTGATACCTCTAAGAATGGTATTTTGTCTGAAGAAAGCATTCTTTACTATTACGTTGATGGAATCAAAGCTCCGGCAGGACTGATCAAAATTGACCAGGATTATTATTATGTTGACAGTAAAGGTAAGCTGGTCGTTGATCAGACATATTACTGCTCCAGAACGAACGGTCTGATGACAGAAGGCACCTATGCTTTCGATAATAATGGAAAGCTAATCATTGGAGCTACGGATAAGAATGGAATTGTCGAGGAGAATGGCAGCTTGTACTATTATAAAGACGGAAAGCTGACATATGCCGGTTTGATTCAGATTGATGGCGATTACTATTATGTTCGCAGCAACAGTGAAGTGGTACATAGCCAGACCTACTATGTCACCTGGACACATGATTTGATGGAGGCAGGCTACTATACTTTTGCCGACGATGGAAAGCTGATTGGGGCGGCTGAGACACCGAAGAATGGCGTTTATGAGGAAAACGGAAGTCTGTATTACTACAGGAATGATGAGGTGACCTATGCGGGCCTGATTCAAATTGATGGTGATTATTACTATGTTTGCAGCAATGGTGAAGTAGTGCATGGCCAGACCTACTATATCACCTGGACTCATGACCTGATGGAGGCAGGTTACTATACTTTCGCTGATGATGGAAAGTTGATTGGAGCGGCTGAGATACCTAAGAATGGCATCTATGAGGAAAACGGAAGTCTGTATTACTACAGGAATGGTAAGGTGACCTATGGAGGCCTGATTCAAATTGACGGTGATTACTACTATGTCCGCAGCAATGGTGAAGTAGTGCATGGCCAGAACTACTATATCACCTGGACTCATGATTTAATGCCACAGGGATACTATACCTTTGACAGCATGGGAAAAATGATATTGGATAGCGAAAGCAAATAATTGAGAGCACCGCAGGGCGTTTAGGTGTCCCTGCGGTATCTTCTATGAAAAGCTGAAAATAAATTAAAAAGGAAGTTTATGAAGGTATTATTCATTAATTTAGTGTATGGAACTGGAAGTACAGGGAAGATTGTTGCGGATATTATTCAACTACTTGAAAAGTCAGGCCATGATGCAAAAGTTTTATATGGGGTAGGAGAAGAACCGACGTGCCAGAATGCGGTAAAATTTTCTACAGAGCTTGATTACTATTTTCACAATGTCATGTCGAGAATAACAGATCATGCCGGTCTGTATTCTAGGAGAGCTACAAAACGGCTGATACATGAAATTAAGGAGTATCAACCAGATTTAATACATCTGCATACGCTGCACGGATTTTATGTCAATTATGAAATGCTTTTTTGTTTCCTGAAAAAGGCAAATATACCTGTGATATGGACTTTGCATGATTGTTGGGCTTTTACAGGTCACTGTACGCATTATTCTCAGACCGGCTGTACCCAGTGGCAAACTCTGTGTACCAGGTGCAGTCTACTGTACCGATATCCCCAATGTTATTTTAAAGGAGATGTGATAAACAACTATATCCGAAAAAAGAAAGCATTTAGTCAAATGAAAAATATGACGCTGACTGTGCCATCTCGTTGGCTTGCAAAACAGATATCCCTTTCCTTCCTCAGAGATTACCAGTTGGAGGTAATTCCCAACGGAGTTAACCGTTCCATTTTCTTTCCTCAAAGCAGTGAGCTTCGGTCGCAATATCATCTGAATGGAAAGAATATTGTTCTTGGAGTTGCAAATGCGTGGAACGCAAGAAAAGGACTCAATGATATGATTGCACTTGCAAATCAATTGGGAACGGAATACCAGGTAGTATTGATTGGTTTAATCGAGAAACAAATGGAACAACTGCCTAAGGGAATTCTCGGAATTAAACGAACTGCCAACCAAGTCGAATTGGCACAATGGTATTCGGAAGCGGATGTTTTTGTAAATCCAACATACGAAGAAACCTTTGGTATGACCACCGTAGAAGCACAGGCTTGCGGAACGCCTGTTGTTGTTTATCAGACGGATGGTTGCCCAGAAACAATTGCTCCGGGAAATGGAATCCTGGTTACTCAGGGAGATTTGCAGGAACTGGAGAAGGCGGTGCATATTACCATTAAGGATGGAAAACGTGCAGATCCTCAAAAAATAAGCTGCTTTGACAAGGATTTTGTATATGGAAAGTATATTGAGTTATATGACCGGATTCTTCACAAATCTATCTGCCATCTCAACATGTGAGAAACAGGCAGGATAGATTTGTGGAAGCGTTTACTATACAATAGGATGGAGTATTAAATGAAGATTTTATTTTGCAGCAACTATTTTACTCACCATCAGAAACCTTTGTCAGATCAGCTAGATGTTTTGACGAACCATAATTATATATTTCTTGGCTGTAAAGAAATGGATGTTGAACGGAGAAATCTGGGATGGGACAATGACCAGATTCCTTCTTATGTTTATAACGTAAGAGATGCCGGAAGGTGGGTACGTATTCAGAAGTCAGATGTTTTGATTGCCGGATCTTTTCCAGAAAAACTTTTGCGCAGCTATATTCAGGCAGGATTGTTTTTTCGCTATTCCGAACGACCGCTGAAAGAAGGAAATATTCTTCTAAAGTATCCTCTGCGTTTCTTGAGGTGGCATTACTATAATCCACCGTGGAAAAAAATCTATTTGCTCTGTGCCAGTGCATTTACCGCTGTAGACTATAGAAAATTCGGGCTGTTTAGAAATCGTTGTTATAAATGGGGATATTTTCCTTCAACCCGTCAATATACGGATGTTGACACACCGTTTGCCAGTAAGTCAGAAATTACTCTTCTCTGGTGTGGTCGATTTCTGCATTGGAAACATCCGGACCATGCCATAATGCTTGCCGATAATTTAAAGAAGGCCGGGATCCCTTTCATTTTGAAGTTAATCGGGACAGGACCAATGGAAGAATTTTTGCGAAAAAGCGTTCAGGATAAAGAGTTGTATGATCGTGTAGAGTTTGTTGGGACTATGTCGCCGGATCAGGTGCGGGACTACATGGAACAGGCGGGTATATTCCTGTTTACCAGTGACCGCAGAGAAGGGTGGGGAGCCGTGCTGAATGAGGCCATGAACAGCGGATGTGCTGTGATAGCCAGTGATGCAATTGGCGCTGTCCCTTACTTGATAAAAAATGAAGAAAACGGTCTTGTATACCATTCCGGCGATATCAATGAGCTGATTGAGAAAGTGAAATGGCTGCTTTGTGATCCTGAAGAGCAGCGCAGACTTGGCAAGGCTGCTTGCAGCACCATTATGAATCTATGGAATGCCGAAGTTGCCGCAGAGCGACTGCTCCAGCTGTCTCAGGCAATTTTAGATGGAGATTCCAAACCTGATTTATTCAAAGACGGACCGTGCAGCCGGGCGGAAATTATTCGAGAGGATTGGTATAAAAGATGAAACTGAGAACTGTGAAAAAAGCGCTGGTAGAGTATGCAGTGAATTATCTTTTGGCTGGAACAAAGTTCTTTCCGGCCAAAAGAAACTTGCTTCGCTCTATTGGCTATGAGATTGGTGAAAATACAAAAATCGTAGGGCCTCTCCATAATTCAGGGAATCTCCGTATCGGAAAAGATTGTTGGATTGGCTGTAATCTGACGGTTCATGGAAATGGAAGTGTTGTCATCGGAGATAATTGTGATATTGCACCTGATGTGACGTTTCTTACCGGCGGTCACCAGATAGGAGATTTCATTCGGAGAGCAGGTCAGGGAGAATCGTATTGCATAACCGTGGGAAACGGAGTCTGGCTTGGTTCCAGGTCAACGCTTCTTCTGGATACTACCATTGGTGATGGCAGTGTGGTTGCCGCTTGTTCCTGTGTTCGCAGGAATGTACCGAAGAATACCCTGGTAGCTGGAGTGCCTGCCAAGATAATTAAGGAGTTTACGCATGTGGTTACAGACACTACGAAAGAACAGGATTGTTAAAAATGCAGGATGGATTATTGGAGGTAAGCTTGCTAATAGGCTTCTGGCATTTTTGGTAGGCATTCTAACAGCACGATATCTTGGCCCTGCAAATTATGGATTGATCAATTATGCCACAGCATATATTACTTTTTTTTCGTCTTTATGTACACTTGGAATTAATTCTGTCATCGTGAAAAACTTTGTGGATCATCCTGACCAGGAAGGGGAGACCATAGGAACTACATTACTGCTTCAGGCAGTATCCAGTTTACTGTCCGCAGTGATGATTGTTGGAATTGTCAGTATGATAGATAAGGGAGAACCACTAACCATCACAGTTGTAGCGTTGAGTAGTGTGGGACTGCTTTTTCAAATCTTTGACACATTGAATTACTGGTTTCAATCCAGACTGGAATCCAAATATTCCGCATTCGCATCGCTCATCTCTTATGCAGTGGTATCTGTCTATAGGATTGTTTTGTTGATGAACGGAAAGAGTGTTGAGTGGTTTGCCCTTGCCAGCGCATTGGATCATATAGTTTTGGCTGTGTTTCTCATGATAGCATACTTGAAAAACGGAGGCGCAAAATTTATGATTTCCCGTTCAAAGGCAAAAGAACTGCTGCATTACAGCAGTAGTTTTATCATCTCAGGATTGATGGTTTCCATATACGCTTGTACTGACAAGCTAATGCTAAAACAGATGCTGGGAGAAGCTTCAGTGGGATATTACTCACTTGCATCATCTGTCAGTGTCTCGTGGGCTTTTGTTCTCTCGGCAATCATTGATTCTCTCTACCCTGAAATAGTGCAGAGCCATAGCAAGAACAGACAATATTATGAGCGCAGAAACCGACAGTTATATGCGATTGTTTTTTATGTGGCATTATTTATTTCCGGAATAATTTGTCTGTTTGCAGAACCTATTGTTGAAATTTTGTATGGAAACTCATATTTACCTGCTGTACAGCCCATCAGAATTGTTGTATGGTATACCGCTTTTTCATATCTGGGAGTAGCCAGAAATGCATGGATAGTATGTGAAAATCAGCAGCGCTATCTGAAATATCTCTATATAGGCGCAGCGGTAATTAATATTATTCTGAATCTGATTTTTATTCCACTGTGTGGAGCTTCCGGAGCGGCAGCCGCATCATTGATTACACAGATATCGACAACTATGCTGTTACCAGCTGCCATCCGTCACCTTCGGCCAAATGCAAAATTAATGCTGGATGCAATATTTCTTCGGGATGTACTGCCAGATAAAACAAAGAAAAGGGGAGGTCAATGATAGCACCAGATCAATTTTACAAGTTAATTGCCTATTGTATTGTTGATTTCCATGGAACTGTCAGTTATTACCAAAAACGGTATAAATAAGGTGTTATGAATATAAATGCCTGTAAAAATAAAATACAAAGGAGTAATTCTGAATGCCATTTTTTAAAGATAAAGTTCTTCTCATCACCGGAGGCAGTGGTTCCTTTGGCAATGCTGTATTGAATCACTTGCTTACCACAGATATCAGTGAGATTCGCATTCTCTCACGAGATGAGAAGAAACAAGATGATATGCGGCACAAATATCAGCTGCAATGCCCAAAGGAAGCAGGGAAAATTAAATTTTACATAGGAGATGTTCGGGATAGCCGTTCTATTGCTGGCGCCTTTCGTGGCGTGGACTATGTATTTCATGCAGCTGCGCTTAAGCAGGTACCATCCTGTGAATTTTATCCGATGGAAGCGGTCAAGACGAACGTCATCGGTTCCAACAACGTGATTGATGCCTGTGTGGAGAATCATATAAAGAAGGCCATTTTTTTGTCTACGGATAAGGCAGCCTACCCCATCAATGCTATGGGCATGACTAAGGCTGTCATGGAAAAAAACGTTATTGCCCGTTCACGTCAGATGCTGGAGGGAGATCCTGTGCTGTGTCTGACCCGTTATGGAAATGTTATGGCTTCCCGTGGTTCAGTGATCCCCTTGTTCTGTCAGCAGATTGATGAGGGAAAGCCACTTACCATTACCAATCCTGCCATGACGCGTTTTATGATGACGCTTGAGGATGCTGTTGACCTGGTTCTTTACGCCTTTGAACATGGAAAACAGGGTGATTTATTTGTACAGAAAGCACCTGCTGCCACTATTAAAACTCTGGCACAGGCAATTCTGGAATTGAAACCTTCTGATTACGGCATCATTAATATTGGTACTCGCCACGGAGAGAAACTATACGAAGTGCTGGTAACAGCGGAGGAAATGCTCCGAGCAGAGGATTTACCTGGATTTTTCCGTATTCCGGCAGACAATCGTGACTTAAATTATGATAACTTTTTCAACAAAGGTAATGTAGCGCTGGAACGGATGGAAAAATATACTTCTCACAACACACATCGACTGAATATTGGAGAGATGAAACAGCTTCTCCAAAAGCTTAAGTTGTTCGGAGGACAATGTTAATTAATTTTGCAACAAAAATTCATTCCTGCAATTTTCAAACACGCTTTAGGAAGCTGTCCGCATTGAATGAATTAGGAGGTGAAAAAAATGAGGATACTGATAACAGGGGCCAATGGTTTTGTTGGCAAAAATTTATGTGCGCGCCTGAATGCAATTCGTGATGGAAAGGATTGTACCCGTTCCCACTTAAAAATTGATGCTGTTTATGAATTTGACAAAAAAGCCTCCCCACATATTTTGAGGCAATACTGCGAAAAGGCGGACTTTGTCTTTCATCTTGCCGGTGTTAACCGGCCTGAGAACCCAGAAGAATATATGCGTGGGAATTTGGGATTTTCATCAGAGCTTCTGGATACCTTGAAATCTGTTGGAAATACATGCCCTGTTATGTTGGCCAGTTCAATTCAGGCTACCTTGATCGGACGATACGGCGAATCTGATTATGGAAAATCGAAACAGGCCAGTGAAAATTTATTTTTTCAGTATAGGGAAAATACAGGAGCAAAAGTTCTGGTGTATCGTTTCCCCAATCTGTTTGGGAAATGGTGCAGACCTAATTATAATAGCGTGATTGCAACATTTTGTCATAATGTTGCTCATGATCTTCCTGTTCAGATTCATAATGCCAAGACACAACTGGAGCTATTGTACATTGATGATCTTGTGGAGGAAATGCTTTTTGCTCTAGAAGGAGCAGAACATCATTGTCATTATGATGGTCTGAAGGCTGTTCCGGCTGTTGACGGCCCATTCTGCTTTGTTCCCAACACACATACCGCTTCCGTAGGGGAAATTATCGGGTATCTGCGAACCTTTCACACACAACCCAGGACACTGATCATGCCGGAACAGCCATGGAATTCGTTTCAAAAGAAATTATATACCACATACCTTTCCTATCTCCCCAAAGATAAGGTATCATTTCCTATGAAAATGAATTCGGATATCCGCGGCAGCTTTACAGAGTTGATAAAAAGTGAAAAATGTGGACAGATATCCGTTAACATTTCCAAAGCAGGGGTTACAAAAGGTCAGCACTGGCACAATACAAAATGGGAATTGTTTATCGTTGTGTCCGGTCATGGTCTGATTCAGCAGCGAAAAATTGGTTCCGATGAAATTCTTGAGTTTGAGGTAAGTGGTGATAAGATGGAAGCGGTACATATGCTTCCAGGATACACGCATAATATTATTAATTTAAGTGATTCAGATAATCTGGTAACGGTCATGTGGGCAAATGAGCCCTTTGATTCCACCCATCCTGATACTTATTATGAGGAGGTTTAATGATGAGCAAGCTGAAGCTTATGACCATTATTGGTACACGTCCTGAGATTATCCGTTTGTCTGCCACAATCAAGTGCTGTGACAAGTATTTTCAGCAGATTTTAGTTCATACAGGACAGAATTATGACTATACGTTGAATCAGATTTTCTTTGATGATTTGGGATTGCGGGCACCGGATTATTATCTTGATGCGGTTGGTTTACATCTGGGCGAGACCATGGGAAATATAATTTCCAAGTCTTATGAACTCATGTCCAGAATACAGCCGGATGCAGTACTGGTGCTGGGAGATACCAATTCCTGCTTGTCTGTTATCGGGGCAAAGCGGCTTCATATTCCGATTTTTCATATGGAAGCTGGGAACCGCTGCAAAGATGAATGTCTCCCGGAAGAGACAAATCGGCGTATTGTTGATATCATAAGTGATGTAAATCTATGTTATTCCGAACCTGCCCGACGTTATCTGGCAGAATGCGGTCTTCCAAAAGAGAGAACCTATGTGGTAGGGTCACCTATGGCAGAAGTAATCCATGAAAATCTGGAGTGTATAAAGGCAAGCAACATACATAAACAGCTCGGATTGGAAAAGGGAAAGTATATTTTGTTGTCGGCACACCGTGAGGAGAATATAGATACTGAAAAAAATTTCAAGTCTCTGTTTACAGCAATTAATCAAATGGCGGCAAAGTATAATATGCCTGTTTTATATTCCTGCCATCCAAGAAGCAAAAAGCGTTTGGAACAGACAGGATTTGCACTGGATGCCCGTGTAGTGTGTCATGAGCCGTTGGGATTCCATGATTATAATTGTCTGCAGATCAACGCATATGCAGTAGTTTCTGACAGTGGGACATTGCCGGAAGAAAGCAGCTTTTTTACTTCTGTAGGTCATCCCTTTCCTGCAATCTGCATTCGGACATCGACGGAAAGGCCGGAGGCTTTGGAAAAAGGGTGCTTTTTGCTAGCGGGCATTGATGTGGATTCTTTGCTTAGAGCTGTCGAGATGGCTGTCGAAATGAATAAGAGCAAGCAATACGGAACTCCTGTTCCGGATTACGTAGAGGAAAATGTATCAGCAAAAGTTGCCCGGATCATTCAAAGTTATACCGGTGTAGTGAATAAAATGGTGTGGAGAAAGACAGATTGAAAAGTGTGCTGTAAATTCCTCAAACAGATTCCCTTCCAATACATATACCCTTACCTGCAACTTCTATGTCACAGAAACATAAGTGGTGGGTAAGGGTATATGTATATTAAAAGGAATAAAAGATCTCATCAAAAAACATAGTCTAAAATGTATTAATATGCTATAATAAGAAAGCTGAAAAGGAAGCAAGTAGCAAAGCAGATTGTGAATATCTACTTGACTATCTTTTTGAATTCATAAAAGCGTAAAAAAGTTCGTAAAAGGTTTATAATACGAATAAATAATGCCCTAGAGCATGTTTGAAAATTCATCGAGCAATCTAAAATTGAAGATTATATTCCATGTATATTACTTATTTGATAATGAATTATGGTCTTCATGTTTTTGTGTAAATTTTACAAAAATTGAAAGGAAATACATGAGAAAACTAGCCTTAAATGATGAAATATTATTAGAAATTGAGAGCCCTGCACGCTATATCGGCGGCGAGGTAAACTCCGTTATGAAAGACAAAGCTGCAGTTGATATTAGATTCTGCATGTGCTTCCCGGACGTTTATGAAATCGGTATGTCCCACCTTGGAATCCAGATTTTATATCATTTGTTCAATCAACGGGAAGATGTCTGGTGTGAACGTGTATATTCGCCCTGGACGGACCTGGATGCCATCATGAGGAAGGAGAACATTCCTCTTTTTGCACTGGAATCTCAGGAACCGGTGAAAAATTTTGATTTTCTTGGAATCACTATCCAATACGAGATGTGCTACACCAACATCCTTCAGATTCTGGATTTGGCCCAGATACCTCTTCGCGCCAGCCAGAGAGGAGAGGAATTCCCCATTGTAATCGGAGGAGGTCCCTGTGCCTACAATCCAGAACCTCTGGCCCCGTTTTTTGACTTGTTTTATATTGGCGAAGGAGAGACGGTCTACGATCAACTTCTGGATACTTACAAAGCCAACAGACAGGCCCATGGAACCAAGGCAGACTTTTTAAGAAAGGCTGCTCAGATTCCCGGAATATACGTTCCTTCCTTATATAAAGAAACTTACAATGAAAACGGAACATTAGCTTCCTTTTCCCCTATAGAAGAAGGTGTACCTGAAAAGATTCAAAAACAGGTAGTGGTAGATATGACTCATTCCTTCTACCCCAAAACGCTTGTAGTTCCCTTTATCAAGGCAACTCAGGACCGTGTGACATTAGAAATTCAAAGAGGATGTATCCGTGGATGCCGCTTCTGTCAGGCCGGAATGATCTATCGTCCTACCCGTGAGAAGGACGTGGAGCGCTTGAAAGAATGTGCCAGAGAATTGATTCTTGCCACAGGCCATGAAGAAATCTCTCTGACTTCCTTAAGCTCCAGCGATTATTCCCAGTTGGAAGAGCTGGTAAACTACTTAATTGATGAATTTAAATCCAGGGGGGTAAATATCTCCCTGCCGTCCCTGCGAATCGATGCTTTTGCTTTAGATGTGATGAGTAAGGTTCAGGATATCCGCAAAAGCAGCCTGACCTTTGCACCGGAGGCCGGTTCCCAACGTCTTCGTGATGTAATCAACAAGGGGCTGACGGAAGAAACAATCCTTCAGGGCGCCCGTGATGCATTTCTGGGAGGATGGAATAAGGTAAAATTATACTTTATGCTGGGTCTGCCCACTGAGACAGAAGATGATATGAAGGGCATCGCCCATCTGGCGGAGAAAATTGCCATGGAATATTATGACACCGTACCAAAGGAAAAGCGAAACGGCAAAGTGCAGATTACAGTGAGCACCTCTTTCTTTGTGCCCAAACCATTTACCCCATTCCAATGGGCTGCCATGTACTCCAAGGAAGATTTCCTTGGAAAAGCCAAGGTGGTGAAAGAAGAAATTCGTGCCCAGCTTAATCAGAAGAGTATCCGCTACAACTGGCATGAAGCCGATGTGACCATTTTGGAAGGCTTCCTGGCAAGAGGAGACCGAAAGGCTGCCGACGTCATTGAGACTGCCTACCGCAAAGGTGCTCTCTATGATGCCTGGTCCGAAACATTCCACTGGGAGATCTGGATGGACGCCTTTAAAGAAACCGGGGTCGATTTGGACTTTTATACTCTGAGAGAGAGAAGTACCGATGAATTGCT
Organism: uncultured Lachnospiraceae bacterium; assembly: GCA_947039785.1. Taxonomy (GTDB): domain Bacteria; phylum Bacillota; class Clostridia; order Lachnospirales; family Lachnospiraceae; genus JALFVM01. The sequence continues at coordinate 15,561 of CAMQZX010000064.1, forward strand.
GCCATGGGATTTCATCGATGCTGGTGTCACTAAGGAATTCTTAAAGAAAGAGTGGAAGCGTGCCATTTCCGAGGAAATGACACCAAACTGCCGTATGAAATGTTCCGGCTGCGGTGCCGGTCGCTACAAAGGAGGCGTCTGCGTTGAAAGTAAGAATTAAATTTGCAAAATTGGGAGCCATGAAATTCATCGGTCATCTGGATACCATGCGCTATTTCCAGAAAGCCATCCGCCGTGCCGATATCCCCATCGCTTACTCAGAAGGATTCAGCCCCCATATGATCATGTCTTTTGCAGCGCCATTGGGCGTGGGAACCACCAGCTCCGGGGAATATTTTGATATGCAGCTTGCCCAGGACATGCCTACCCGTGAAATTGTTGAACGGCTAAACGGTACTATGGCAGAGGGCATGGATGTGTTAAGTGCTGTGAGAGTAGAAGATGGAAAGGCCAGCAAAGCCATGTCGTTGGTTGCTGCTGCCGACTACCGGGTAACCTTCCGGGAAGGCAAGGAGTTTACCTCCGACTGGAAGGAAAAACTGAAGGAATATATCAGTCAGCCGCAAATCTGCGTATTTAAGAAGACAAAACGCAGTGAAAAGACTGTGGATATCAAACCTTATATTTATCAATTTGCCATCCAGGGCGATAAAATCCACCTGCAGTTGGCTGCAGCCAGCTCCAATTATACCAAACCGGAACAGGTGATGGATGGCTTTGCCCAGTGGCTTGGCATTGAGCAAAAGCCTTTCTCCTATATGGTACACCGTCAGGAGGTCTATGCCGACAACGGCAATGAAGAAAATCACCAATTTGTAACCTTGGAGAGTCTGGGAGAAGAAGTTGAGTAAGTTAATCATCAGCCGTATGGTTATCCGGAATATCCTATGTGACTATACGGCTCTTATGGAACAAAACCGCCTGCTGGATTTTCAGTTCCAGCCGGTGGATCAAAAAAGCATACTGGATAACATTTATGTGGGACAGGTGGACTCTATTGTCTCCAATATTCAGGGGGCCTTTATCAAAATTCAGAAGGACACTCCCTGCTACTATGAATTGAAGGAACAGAGCACTGCCATTTACACCAATCCCAAGAAAAAAACTCAAATGGTCTGCGGCGATCAGGTATTGGTTCAGGTATGCCGGGATGCCATGAAAGGGAAGCCGGCAGCTGTCACCACCAATTTAAGTTTCAAAGGCAAATACCTTGTTTTGACCACAGGGAGGAAATGTCTTGGTATATCAGGAAAGCTGTCTGCCGAGGATAAAAAACGTCTGAAAAAATGGTTGGCAGAGGAGACTTGTCAGGACTATGGTCTGGTGGTTCGTACCAACGCTTGGGATGCCTCCAAAGAAGAACTTCTGTCGGAGCTATCTTATTTAAAGAAGCGACATAATAAAATTCTTCAGTATGGCACCAGCCGAACCTGCTTTAGCCTTCTGGAGGAGAGGGAACCGTTTTATCTGTCTGTCATCCGCAACACTTACTCCAGAGATCTGGAGGAAATTGTGACGGATGTGAAAGAGCGCAAGGAGGAGATTATTTCTTATTTGACGGAGCATCAGCCCCAGGATCTGGAAAAGTTCCGATTCTATGAAGATGCTTCCTTTCCTCTCAACAAGCTATACTCCATAGAGAAGAGATTTCAGGAAATCTGCCAGGAAAAGGTATGGCTGAAATCCGGTGGGTTTCTTATGATTCAACAGACAGAAGCATTCGTCTCCATCGATGTGAATTCCGGAAAATACGTGGGTAAGAAAAAGGCGGAGGAGACTTATCGCAAAATCAATCTGGAGGCGGCAGAGGAGATTGCACATCAGCTGCGTGTAAGAAATCTCTCTGGAATTATCTTGATTGATTTTATCAACATGTCCCATTCGGATCACAATGACGAACTGCTGCACGTCCTACAAAAATATCTACGCAAAGACCCGGTAAAGGCTGTAGTCCATGATATGACCCAGCTGAACATTATGGAAGTTACCCGTAAAAAAATATCCCGCCCGCTGTGGGAAGAGCTCCAACTGCTTTCCAGACAGTCTGCCGATAAGGAGGTAACATAATGTCTGACCATATTACAACCTACGGGGGTACTCATTTTACCCCCGTAAAACCAGACCCAAACTGCATACATATTACTGACATTGCCCATGCTTTATCTCTGATCTGTCGGGGAAACGGACAGGTGAAAACCTTCTTTTCCGTAGGGCAGCACTGCATCAACTGTGCTCTGGAAGCTCAGGCACGCGGATATTCCAAAAGACTGATATTAGCCTGTCTTCTTCACGATGCCAGTGAATCCTACATGTCTGATGTTCCCAGACCTTTTAAACAATATCTGAGGGAATATCAAAAGTTGGAAGAAGCACTGTTGGATGTAATCTACACCAAATATCTGGGTTCTTCCCTTACTGAGGAGGAACAGGCTATTATGAAAGGTATTGACGATGACTTGCTATATTATGACCTTTTGATACTTCTAAATGAGCCTTCCGACGCCCCCGAGCCGAAGCTAAACATTGAGCTTTCCTATAAGGTCAGACCTTTCGAGGAAGTTGAACAGCAATATCTGGAGTTATTTCAGACATTTAGTTTATAAAAAATTTACGATTTCAAAGCTTGTATTTTTTCACAAATTACCGTATACTAAAGTGTATATCCGAATGGTTATTACAAATCGGATATACACTTTCTTT
>CAMQZX010000065.1 GCA_947039785.1 uncultured Lachnospiraceae bacterium
TACACTTCTAGCTTCGTCGGCAGCGTCAGATGTGTATAAGAGACAGGTCAATATAAATATGAAAATTTATAAAAATAATTTGCATCGACTCTATTTGAGAAGGTGCTTTTATTTTGCGGAAATTTGATGTATTAAAGAGATATTTAGACAGGCAGCGCGCATAGTACCAGGTATATTAGAAAGACCTAATTAAAATTTTCTTGTGTATTTGCTACCTCCTTTCACCGGTGCTGGCGGGACTACTTAGAATATAGACATGCGGGTTAGAGTAAAGGTAACTGGTGGGCCTCCTTAGCCTACAATCTGGGTTCGAGTCCCAGGCCCGCTATTTCGTGTAGCTATTGAACATTTTTAAAAATAAGGGTGTGAAAAGAATGATGTTAAAAACAATTGCAGCAGTATATCAAGCAGTTTTGTGTGTTGCGTATATAGTGTGCATACCTAGATTGAAAGGTATGAACGAGCAGAAACTTAGGGTACTTCTCGCGTTTAGCAGTGCATGATCTACAAACGTTGTAGCAGATGCGGGAAGCGTATACCGTCCGGTACAAAGTGCACATGCTGGAAGAGTGAGAAGCGCAAGTACAAGAAGCGTGAAGGAACTGACGCATGGTATCACACATCTGAATGGAGAAAGACAAGAGATACTGTGATTAGCAAATACAACGGTGTTGATCTATATGCCTTGTATATGCATGGTGTATTCCGTACGGCTGATACAGTACACCATATCGTACCGCTCAAAGAAGATTGGAGCAAAAGGACTGACATGGGGAACCTGATACCAGTCAGCCGCTACAGTCACAACGAGATTGAAAAATTTTATCGCGACGGCGATCAGGCCCATACTCAGGGTATATTGTATGAGTGCCTGAGAAAAGCGAGAAAAGACCGGGGGTGGTGAGAAAGTTTTGGGGAAGTCTCCACGACCACTTCTGCCCCCTTTTTTCACGCAAAATTCTAAATAAGATTGGGGGTGTCCAGGAAGGGGAAAATCAAGAAAGCCGCTTGAGATGCAAAAAGGGCATCTGAAAGTTGTTGACATGCAGCGGCGCAAGCAGGAACAAGACTTAGTGACTGTTGATTCTGACCAGCTTCAAAAGCCACCGGCTTGGCTGGTTGATGCGAACGCAAAAAAAGAGTGGAAGCGTCTAGTGACCGAGCTTGAAAAAATTGAGATCATCGGAAATCTGGATTTGAACAACCTGGGCGCTTACTGCAATGCCTACGCGCACTACAGGAAGGCCACAAAGGAACTAAAAGACGCGCCTCTCACTGTCGAGAAAAAAACAAAATACGGCACACAGATGACGCCAAATCCGCTCATCGGGATACAAGCAAAGTATTTGGACGAAATGCGGCAGTACGCTGCCCTCTGTGGTTTGACAATTGACTCTCGATTAAAAGCTGGAGCCGCAAAAGTCGATAAGCAGGAAGACCGAATTGAGAGAAGGTTCGGTGCTATATGATGCTACTGGAAGAGATCGAAGCGTACGCGCAGGACTGCATTTCTGGAAAAGAGATAAGTTGTCAGAAGCACAAATGGGCATGTGAGAGGCTGCTTCGGGATATCAGGAGAATCGGGAAAGATGATTTTCCTTACGTCTGGGACGAGGGCGCAGCGGAGAATATCGTTGAATGGTTCGCACTGTTGCGGCACAGCAAAGGTGCCCTTGCCGGACAGCCGATTCATTTAACACTATGGCAAAAGTTCCGCTTATGCCAGCTCTATGGCTGGGTACATAAAGATACCGGCAAGCGTCGATTTACAAAGTCATTTGTTGAGGTGGCACGTAAGAACGCAAAATCACAGGAAGAGGCGGGTGTGGCACTTTATGAGATTGCTGTTACCGCAATAAAAAATGGTGAGGTTGCGGAGGCGTACACCGCTGGCACAAAGCGTGAGCAGTCAAAGATTGTTTTTAACGAGGCTGGTCTTATGCTTCGGGGTTCACCGCTTCAGACAAAATTCAGAGTGACGCGAGATTTTGTCAGGCATATCAAAAGCGGCAGCACGCTAAAGCCGCTCTCAAAAGAGGACGGACGGAGCGGTGATGGTACAAACCCAGCGCTACTTGTATTGGACGAATATCACCAGCATAAAACGACAGAGTTTTACGACCTGGGAATCGGCGGAAATACAAAAGAGCCTCTCCTCATGATTATCACAACGGCAGGCGTGGATTTAACTTATCCGTGTTACGTCACAGAGTATGCGTACTGCTCGAAGGTTCTTGATCCCAATACGGACGTAGAAAACGACGCATACTTAATCGACATTCTCGAGCTTGATAAAGAAGACTATGAGGATCTGTCGCGGCTTGATAATGAAGAGCTATGGAAAAAAGCAAACCCGATTAGGATGACATACCCGGAGGGTGTGAAAAAAATCAGGGAAGATTACGCTATCGCGAAAGAACAGCCCGAGCATATGACAGCATTTCTCACAAAGGCCCTTAATATTTGGGTGCAGGCAAAAGAGAATTCCTACATGGACATGGCTCAATTTAAAGCCTGCGAGGTGGAGGAGCTGCCTATCGACATTCAAGGGCGCCCTGTTTACGTGGGATTTGATATGTCTGCAAAGACGGACCTGACCTCAGTTGCGTTTATGATTCCGTACCAGTCAGGGCAGTACGATGGCGACAGGAAGGAGATTATCAAATACGTACTCTGGTCACACAGTTTTATTCCAACGCGAGAAAAATTACAGGAGCATATTGTAAAAGACAAGGCGCCTTATGATTATTGGGAGAGAGCGGGATTTCTGACGGTAACTGACACGCCGATCGTAGATCAAGGCGCGGTCATGCAATACGTTTTAAGCGAGTGTGCTGCGCACGATCTAAAAATTCAATGCTTGTGTTTCGACCCCGCAAATGCATCAAAATTGATGATGGATTTGTCAAATGAAGGCTATGAGGTCGAAGAAGTTTTTCAGTCTCATAAGCATCTGAATGAAGCGACGCAAGGATTTAAAGAAGCTGTAATATGTAAAAACGTAGTTTATCTTCACAACCCGCTTTTGAATTATGCAATGAGTAACGCGGTCACCAAGCAAAACAATGGCCTGGTTAAGATTGATAAGGATGCCACGACGAAGCGAATCGACCCAGTCGACGCGACATTGTGTGCATTTAAATTGGCTATGTATCACGAATTCGGCGATGATTACAACGAATATTTGGACAAATTCATGGAGGAATTGTTAGGGGATTTATAAACAGAATAAGAACGGTTTGGAATGTTCTGACTGGTTCAGCGATTTCTCTTGAAGACAGGGAGCTGCTTGAATGGTTGGGCATTGATGCAAACAGGCCGCGAAAAGAATTAAACGAGGTGACCTATTTCACCTGTATGAAGATGCTTTCCGAAACGATGGGAAAGCTGCCTTTGAAATATTTTCAGCAGACGAAAAGGGGAAAGATCAGAGCCGAGCCAAATCGGGCGGCCAAACTTTTGATGACTCGCCCAAATCGGATTATGACACCCGCGACGTTCTGGACTACTGTGGAATTTAATTGCGAGCATTACGGAAATGCTTTTGCCTGGATGCAGACGCAGTTCCAGAAAAAAGGTAGATTTGGCGGAGAGTACAAGATTCTATCGTTCTGGCCGATGCAAAGTAATTGTGTGGACGTATTGATGGATGATGCGGGGATTTTCGGAGAGGCAGGATTTTTGTATTATCAATACACAGATCCGAAAACTGGCGAGGGTTACATATTCAGGCAGGATAATGTATTACATTTCAAAACGTGGTGTACACTTGACGGAATCATGGGTAAGTCTGTGAGGCAGATGCTCAAGGATACAATCGCAGGCGCAGGTGAGTCACAGGATTATCTGAACAATCTGTACACACAAGGAATGACCGCGTCTATGGCGCTACAATATACAGGCGATATGGACAAGACGAGGCAGCTCGCGCTACAAAGAAAGTATGAAAAAATGTTTTCGGGTGCGAAAAATGCTGGAAGGATTGTTCCGATCCCGATAGGGATGACGTTGCAGCCTTTGAACATTAAGCTTACAGACGCCCAATTTTTCGAACTGAAAAAATATACTGCATTGCAGATCGCGGGCGCCTTCGGGATTAAGCCGAATCAGATCAATAACTATGAGAAATCAAGCTATGCCAACTCAGAGACTCAGCAGCTTGCATTTTTGATTGATACAATGTCTTACCGCCTTGCACAGTATGAGCAGGAAATAAACTACAAGTGTCTGAGTCAGAAAGAGATTGACGAAGGATTTTTCTTTAAATTCAATGAAAAAGCAATTCTTCGCACGGACACAAAAACACAGATGGAAAGTCTTGTGTCAGCGGTTACGAATGGATTGTACACGATAAACGAGGCGAGGGAATTCCTTGATAAATCTGCTGTAGAAGGAGGAGACATCAACATGGTAAACGGTACGTATCAGCCAATCACAAGTGTGGGGGCTGCGTACGGAGTAAAACCGCAGGGAGGTGAGAATACAGGAGAGTTGACGTAAAAGGCGACATCATATCAAACGAAGAAAAATGGATCTACGATTGGCTGGAGTGGGATTCTACCTGTCCGGCTGATATTCAGAAAGCAATCGAGGCAAATCCCGAGGGGGAAACCCTTGAAGTTGTGATTAATTCCGGCGGTGGTATGGTCATGGCCGGTCAGGAAATTTATTCGATGCTGTTTGGTAGGGATAACGTTGAGATTAAAATTGAATCCCTAGCTGGATCTGCGGCATCTGTGATCGCCATGGCGAATAAGTCAAAAATCAGTCCGGTCGCAATGATTATGATTCACAATGTATCTGCGTTCGGGGTATCGGGTGACTATCACGAAATGCAGAAAATGAAAGAGCGTTTGCAGCAAATGAATGCTGCGATGGCAAATTCATATGTCCTGAAAACGGGTAAGAGCTTAGACGAAGTTTTGAAATTGATGGACAAAGAAACGTGGTTGACTGCGAATCAGGCTATAGAGCTTGGCTTTGTCGACGAGATCATGACTGATGATACGCAGTTTACAAATGATATTGGAGGGTTGCGTCTGACTGACGAGATTCGACAAAAAGTGATTGCTGAAAAAGCTGTGCAGGAAGCTGAGAAACAGGAAATTTTAAGTGATTTACACATGTACGGTGTGTAGGAAGAGAGGTATTGAAGGAACAAGAAATTACTTGCTTTACTCGATAGCATCAATGAGAAAAAGAACCTTGTAACCGTATTGGTGGAACAGGGAAGACTGGAAGAGGCGAAAGAAGCCAAGGAAGAGCTGAAAAAATTGCAGGAACAATTTGACCTGCTGAAAGACGTGGTGGATCCAGATGGAAACGGCGCAGGAATCGTACCGATTCCGCAGAACGCTATCCCCGTCCCCAAGGACGAGCCAAAAGATTCCGTAGCGGAATTTGCGAATGCCGCCAGACACGGGTTCAGAAATGCCACAATGGTCGAGGGTACTCCTGCCGATGGCGGTTACACAGTACCAGAGGATATTCAGACTCGAATCAATGAATATCGTGATGCAAAGGCATCCCTCATCAATTTAGTTGATGTTGAGAAAGTTACTACAAATAAGGGACAGAGAACCTTTAAGAAACGTGCGCAGCAGACAGGCTTTGCAAAGGTCGGAGAGGGTAGCAAGATTCCGGCGGGCACCACACCGCAGTTTGAGAGAATTTCTTATGAAATCGAAAAATACGCGGGATATTTTGCAGTGACAAATGAGCTACTGGCTGACAGCGATGCAAATATTGTCGGCGTTCTGACACAGTGGATTGGTGACGAATCCCGTGTTACAAGAAATAAAATCATTCTTGAAGTGCTGAACGCGAAGGAAAAAACAGCAATCGCTACTTTGGATGACATTAAGAAAGCTCTGAACGTCACACTCGGACAGGCTTTCAAATCTACATCGCGGATCATCACTAATGATGATGGGTTGCAGTGGCTTGATACATTAAAAGACGATGACGGAAAGTATCTGTTGCAGCCAAATCCAACTGATTCGATGCAGATGAGACTGGCCGCGGGTGCTACCACCGTGCCGGTTACTGTTGTCCCTAATGCGGACCTGCCCACAGCAGAAGGTCAGATTCCTCTCATCATTGGCGATGTAAAAGAGGCGGTTAAGTTCTTTGACAGAAATCAGATGTCTATTATGTCTTCCAATATGGCTGCAATCGGTGAATTGAATGCATTCGAGGAAGATCTGACCCTGTGGAGAGCAATTGAGCGCGAGGACTGCATCATGAAGGACGAGGCAGCGTTTGTTTACGGACAGATCTCGGGAAATTAATAGGCTATAGTCTGAATGAGCCGGAGTACACGGCTGAAAGTCTTAATGCTATGACCATTTTAGAGATTAAGGCTCTGGCCGCTGACTTAGGCTATAGCATTGCGGCAACGAAAAAGGCGGACATCATTGCGGAGCTTTTGAGTCAGGAGGTGTAGGTTATGGATGTTGATGAAGTAAAGCAGTACCTACGAATAGACACCGACGCCGATGACGAATTACTTGAGATCATGATAGATGCAGCAAAGGATTACATAAAAAATGCAGTCGGATGGTTCGATGAAGAGAACCCGCGCATGAAGTTATGTTTCTTTGCTCTCATGCAGGAATTGTATGAACAGAGAGTTTACAGCATACAAGAAGCGAATAAGCGGCGTTTGGCGTATGCAATCGGTTCTATGATCCTGCAACTGCAATTGGAAGAGGGTGAACTCCATGGCGGTTAATATCGGAAAGCTGAATAAAAGAGTGACGTTTCAAAAGCTTGTGCCAGGCGAAGATGATTTGGGGCAAGATAAGAATTCTTATGAGGATGTTTTCACGGTATGGGCCACCGTAAAGCCCTCAAAAGCCTCAGAATTCAATTTTATTGGCAAGGTCAAGCCAGAGGTCACTCATCGTATTTATGTACGATATAGACCCGGAATCACGGCGGATATGCGTATTATCTATAACAGACGGACTTTGTACCTGTCCGCACCTCCGGTCAATGTAGATGAAAAATACGAGCTACTTGAGATTCAGGCAGAAGAGAGGTTTGAAAATGGCGGATATCAACTTTGAAATCAGCGGAATGGATGACTTGATCCACGCCTTTGATGAGGTGCAAAAGAAATATCCAGCGACAACCGAAAAGGCACTGAAAAAAGAGGCCCGCCTGACCAAAAAAAATATCGAAGACAACGTGCGTCGTAGAGCTGCGGGCCACGGCAGCAAGCCGGGGACACTTGAGAACAGTTTCAAACTTGGGAAAGTCATGAAAAGTGGCAGCCGGACAACAATTGCTATCGTGTCAACTGCCCCGCATTACCACTTAGTCGAAGAGGGACACGATTTGTATTCTCACAGTCAGAAGAATAAACGTGGCAAAGGAAAAATTGGTACAGATAAATTGATCGGGCATGTTACGGGAAAGAAATTTGTCGGTGAGTATATGGCAAAGCGTTCTGAATATAGTGAGTTGATTGGAATGGAATTGCTGAATGAGATTTTGAGGGAACTCGAATGATTAAAGACATTAAAAAAGCTGTTGTTTCAAAATTGAAAGAAATCTACCCGGACTATCCCGTGTACGGAAACGATACAGTGGATGGATATTCAAAGCCTTGCTTCTTTGTTGAGGTGTCACAATTATTCTCCGAGGGCGGAGTCAATTACAAATATAGAAGCTGCGTCATCGAGATCACTCTCGTGCAGTGCATTCCTGATGAGGTGGAAAGCCTTGATTTCTTTGTTGAGATTGAAAAAGCCTTCTATCCGAAGCTGGAAGTTGGAGATAGGCTGCTAAATACTTCAAATTTCGCGATTGATTGGCTTGGCGAAAATCGGAATATACCGAAGGTGGACTTTGACGTGGACTATTTTGAAGCAACAGAAAAAGAAGAGAAACAAGAACTATTAACGAAACTGCGAATAAAGGAGGTATTAAACTAAGGGGACTTCCATCTATTAATATTAATTTTATTGTGGCCGCACAAGAACTGCAGACCCGCTCTGAGCGCGGAATTGTGGGAATGATATTGAAAGGCACCACTACAAAAGATAATCCGCTTATGATCCTTTCTGAAAAGGACATTCCTACCGATTTGAGTGACTCAGACAGAGAACAGATTAGACTTGCATTAGTCGGCAATGTGACAACGCCACTTCGGGTTGAAGTATTTTGTCTGGCAGAAGATGCGGAAGATTACACAGAAGCTTTGAACTATTTTGAAACCTCGAAAGTAAATTACCTGTGTGCCCCTACTTGTGTGCAGGATGGACAAGTAGATGCTATTGTGACATGGGTGAAAGAGATGCGGGAGAACAGAAAGAAAATCAAAGCTGTGCTGCCGGCGAAAGAAGCTGATAATGAGGCAATTATTAACTACACTACACCGGAGTTAACGATTGGTGAAAAGACTTACACAGCAGAACAGGCATGTTCCAGAATCGCCGGGCTAATTGCGGGCACGCCGAGTTCGATGTCTTGTACGTATGCAGTTCTTTCAGATGCAGCGGATTGTACAAGGATGAAACGAAAAGAACTTGATGCTGAGATTGACAGCGGACATTTTGTTGTGTTCCATGACGGAGAAAAAGTCAAAGTTGGACGGGGCATCAATTCTTTGAAAACTATCAAAGACGATCAGAATGAGCAGTTTAAGAAAATTAAGATTGTTGAAGCAATGGACATGATTAATGATAATCTGACAAAACTGATTGAGGACAACTACCTCGGCAAGCTGCCGAACAACTTTGATAACAAATGCGTCGTATTGTCTGCCGTGATGGATTATTTAAAAACTCTTATGACCGATAATGTTATAAGTGAATATTCGGCTGATATTGACGTACAGGCAAATAAAGAGTATCTGGAGAGTAAGGGTATCAATACAGCAGATATGAGAGAAACAGAGATTCGCAAAGCTGATACTGACGAAAAACTGTTCCTCATTGCAGCAATCAAGATTTTTGATGCTATTGAAGACGTGACAATCAAAATCACTGTATAGGAGGTATTACAAGGCGGGATTATGCACCGGAAAGAGTCATGTTAGGAAGCTGGGGAGAAGTTTGGATTGATTCAGATTATATGGCTGAGGCGATTGCTGTTGAGGCTAAAATGACCCTGGCAACTACAGAAGTAACACAGTGTAGAGCTTTGTTTAAAGGATACAAAGTGACTGGAATTGAGGGTAAGGGTACATTGAAATTAAATCATGTGACTTCTTACTTTATCAATCGTATGAGCGAATATATCAAAAGCGGCAAAACTCCTAAGGCAACGATTATCACGAAGGTAGACGATCCGGATGCATTTGGAGCGGAACGCATCAAACTGGACGATTGTGTATTTACAGAGCTGACTTTAGCGAACTGGGAATGCGGAAAACTCATGGAAGATTCTGTGCCGTTTTCGTTCAGAAGCTTTGAAGTTTTGGAATCTGTAGACATGTAAAGGAGAAAGAAATGAATATAGTTGAGAAATTACTGTGCGTGACAGAAATCGAACCGGCGGTAAAAGAAATGAAGTCCGCTCGACTTTCGAAAATGCTGGGGCAGGACACAAAAATCAAGATCAGGGAGATCAGCGGACGTAAATTTGAAGCTGCCCGTAACGCAGCAAAATCAAAAGGTGATGGAGCTTACGAATCAAGCTTAATGTGCGCAACATACGGAATCGTGGAGCCTGATCTGAGAAATGCGGAGCTTATGAAGCATTTCAATGTTTCCACACCGAAGGACCTTTGCGAAAAATTGTTTTCTGCGGAAGTGTATAAAATCGCCGAAGAGATTATTAATCTGAGCGGTCTTAACACGAGCGAGGACGAGGTAAAAAACTAATTTACGAAGATACGGACGTCAATGCGGCGTATCTTCTCTTTAAGCTAAAAGGCTGGAAATTATCTGATTATTACAATCTGTCATACGGCGAGCAGCTTGTCACACGCTCATTTCTGCATCAGTATATCAAAGAACATAACGAAGAATTGGAGGCTATGAAGAAGGGCTAAGACAGTTGCAGCAGTAATCAAGTTAATAGATCAGTTTTCAGACCCTTCCAAGCAGGCTGAAAAAGCGGCGCGGGACTTTGGAAAACGTATCAATGAAGTGGCAGACAAAGTTGATGCAGTAGGGGGCGTATTCACCTCGGCAGGCGAAACGCTCACGACGAAAGTCACGGCACCGCTTGTGGCAGGTGCTACCGCTGCTGTGAAATTTGCTGACGATTCGACAAGTGCGATTAATCAGTTTATTGCTGCGACAGGAATCGCGGGGAATGAGACAAATAACATGATCTCAAATACTGAGCGGTATCAAGAGATTATGAATGATGTCTATAAAGACAATTTCGGCGAATCCTTAAACGATGTCGCATCAGCAATGGCAACTGTCAATCAGAACATGAAGTATCTTGATGATTCAGCGCTGCGTTCCGTTACTGAATATGCGTTTACGCTGTCGGATACGTTCGAATATGATGTTTCTGAAAGTACCCGCGCTGCGGACGCATTGATAAAAAATTATAGCGTATCCGTCCGCGAGGCGTTCAATCTTATTACACAAGGAGCACAAAACGGCCTGGATTACTCAGGGGAGCTGATTGATAACATCATCGAGTATTCGGTACAATTTGGGAAACTTGGATTTACCGCAGAGGATATGTTCTCGATCTTTCAGAACGGCGCTGACAACGGAGCGTTTAATCTTGATAAGATCGGTGACGCGGTAAAAGAGTTTTCTATTCGTGCAATAGACGGTTCAGACACTACAGCGGAAGGATTTAAAGCTCTGGGAATGGATGCAGATGCCATGGCTGCCAAATTCGCAAAAGGCGGAAGTGGCGCCCGGGAAGCGTTCGATCAAGTTATTCAAGGGCTTGCTGACATGGATGACCCAATAGCTCAGTCTGCCGCGGGTGTAAACCTGTTTGGCACGATGTGGGAAGATCTGGGACCTGAGGTGGTCACTTCGCTGAGTACGGTCAACGACTCAATTGATAAGTCAAAAGAGTCCATGGAAGAACTTGTTTCGGTGAAATATGATGACTTGGGCAGCGCAATTTCTGCGCTGGGGCGTACATTTCAGGTTGACGTGCTGACGCCGATCGGAGAAAAATTAATCCCCTATGTTGAAATCGGAATCGAGAAAGTCAAATCATTCTCAGATTGGTGGAAGAATCTTGGGAGTGACACGCAAGATACGATCATTCGCATTGCGGGGGTTGCGGCGGCGATTGGACCAGTTCTACTCGTAATTGGAAAAATGACGTCTGGAGCTGCTGGAGCAATAAAAACGTTTGGGAATCTGGGTAAGGCTGTAATGCGATTGACAAGCAGCACGAGCCTTTTAAAAGCCGGGATTTCACTGCTTACCGGTCCGGTTGGAATTGCAGTTGCAGTTATAGCGGGATTGGCCGCTGCGGGGATTCTCGTTTATAAAAACTTTGACAAAGTAAAGTCAATTGTCAGTTCAGTCGCAAAAGCAATCGGCATTGATTTCGGAGCAATCGAAAATAAATTATCCCAAGCAGGCGGGAAAATTGGAACTATAGTTGAAAAAATCGGCGGTAAATTCAATCAGCTAATTGATTTTGCGCAGCCTGTTATTGACTTTTTAGACACTATCTTTCAGCTAGGCGTAAGTGCAGCGTTTGAAGCAATTTTACATACAGCAGAAAATACTGTGGAGTCGATTGCGGGTATCTTTGACGGTTTTATGGACATCCTCGATGGCGTGATTATGGTCCTTGACGGTGACTTCCAAGGCGGGTTCGATTCTATTTTTAACGGTATTGTGAAGATCGTAGGGAATGCCATGAACGGCCTCGTAGGGCTTGTAAAAACACCGCTGAATGCTGTTATTTCACTTGTAAATAAAGCGATTGACGGAATCAACGGCTTGAGCCCTTCAATTCCCGCCGGAGTCCCCGGCGTGGGTGGAACGACAATAGGATTTAACATTCCCAAGATCCCGATGCTTTATAAGGGCACAGATAACTGGCCGGGCGGACCTGCCGTCATCAACGAGCCTGATAGGGGTGGTGAAATAGTTGATCTGCCGCAGGGAACGAGGGTTTATCCTCACGACGAATCCGTCAGGATGGCGCGTCAGGAGGGTGGAAGAAACATTAATATCACGATTCCCAAACTGGCGGATTCAATTACAGTGAGGGAAGATTCTGACGTTGATTCCATCGTCAATAAACTTGTCGACGAACTGATAAAAGTAGTGGTAGACATGCCATAAAGGAGGTGGGAAAAAGGATTATAAATGGCGAAGTTGGTGTAATGCCTGGCGCAAAGGTCATGGATATTTTCTTGACTTGTGAAGAAGAAACGATTCAGCTTCCTATCCTGCCCGCCTCTTTTGAGGTTGGATTGGAAACAGGACATCAGACAATCAGGACTAACAATTTCGGGGAAGTCACTCTGTTGGGAAAAAGAAATTGCCAGACGATCGAGATTTCTTCATTTTTTCCGGAACAGGAATATGCGTTTGCCCGTTGCCCATGGAAGCACCATGCCTATACGTATGTCAGGAAAATTAATTCCTGGAATTCAAAAGTAATCAAGGTTCTGATTACATCGACTAACATCAATAAAAATTTTATCATTACAAGCTGGCGGTATGGGGAGCCGGACGGCACCGGGGACATTGTCTACACTCTGGCATTGAAAGAATATCGAATCCCGACATACACGAAACCGAAGTCAAACGGAAAAGCATCAACAAACAACAAATTCACAATTCAGGCGGATTATCAGATTGAAAGCATCAGTGCAAAAAAATATACAATCAAAGCTGGTGATACGTTGAAATCAATTGCAAAAAAGCAATGCGGCTCTTCCGATGCATGGGAAATACTCTACGACAGAAATAAAACAGTCATTGAAAAGGCAGCGATAGCCCACACCCGAAAAAACTCGTATAAAAACGGTGTGCCAGGGGCTTATCTGTATCCGGGCACGAAGCTGACGATCAATTTTAAATACGTAACGTCACCAGCTCTTTTGAATAAAGAGCAAACGGCTGCCACACTAGAGGATGGCTTGCGTACAAAAGGAGTGCTCGGTGAGGGCACATTTTAAGGGGGGTGAGAGCGTGCAAGTATACTGGAATCAAGGCAGAATCACACAATATATACAGAGCATTACCTGGTCAGGCTCAGCCCGACAGGCGCCCCGCTCAGTCACATTTTCCTTGGCGTTCTCACCGCTCGATAAGAATATGGACATTCTTGATATCAAGCTGGGAGACAAGATCACTCTCTACAACGAGACTCGGAATAGGATTTTTGTAGGCTATGTTTCATCAAGAGAGAAAAAATCAGAAGCCGGTACGCTGACCTACACGGCAAAAGATAATATGTCACGCCTGCTCAGAAGCAAAGGAACATATAAGTTCACGAATAAAAAGCCGGAGGAGATAGCCAAGCTGGTGGCTGCTGACGTGGGAATCGTCTGCCGCGATATCGTAGCAACGAAAATCAACATTCCGAAATGCTTCTTTGCGGAACGACCGATCTACGAAATCATCATGGCCGGGTATACTTACGCACATAAAAAGAATAAAAAAGCGTATATCGCTCAAATTGACGACCGGGAGCTGGATGTCATTGAAAAGGGTAAAATAATCCCAGATTTTCATTTGAAGCAAGGCGAGAGAATTGTCACATCATCCTACACAGAAACGACTGACAACATGGTCAGCCGTGTGGCAATCTACAATTCCGATAACAAAAAAATTGGCTCCATTTCAAATGATAGTTGGGTGAAAAAATATGGCGTGTTTCAGGGCGCCCTGACGGTCGATTCCGGAAACGGAAAGACGGAAGCTAAGAATATGTTAAACGGCATCGAAAAGACGGCAAATATAAGCTGTCTGGGAGATGTAAGGTGCGTATCCGGTATGGGAGTTATCATCAAAGATACAAAGACAGGGCTTAATGGAAAGTTCTGGATTGAGAGCGATTCCCACACCTGGGAGAACAATGTTCATACCATGGAGCTGAAGCTTGCCTTTAAGAATTTTATGGATGAACAGGAGTTTGATGAAGAGCAGACGAAGCAGGAAAGCTCTACAACCCTCACCACGTCAGCAACAGGCGGTACAAACGGCATCTTAAACGGACAGAGAGTCCGCGCGAAGTTTACTGCTTACTATCCGGCCAACAACGCCATGGAGGGCGGTTTTATGGACGCGTTTGATGTACCTTTGTCGCATTGGATGAGTCAGGGCATTAACGTTGTTGCAGCTCCTCCCTCTATTGCAAAAGATACGATGATTCAGATTCTTGAGACTGGAACATCCCGTGACGGCGGAGAGTACCGGGTGCGTGACCGTGGCGGCGCAATTCAGATTGAAGCAGGCAATGTATATCACTTTGACATTCTTATGAATTCAGCAGCGGAATGTAATGCCTGGGGTGTCCGCATGGGCTATGCAATTATCGGGAATGGCACTGGATATACGCAGAATACAGTGAGCACGGGGGTAGGCGGCAATACACCGGCTGAACGTGCTACTGCGCAGATGGAAGCTTGGGCGAATGATAACAGTCACGGCTACTCCCAAGCAAATCGTTGGGGACCAGATTACGACTGCTCGTCTGCTGTTATCAGTGCCTACGAGCTGGCAGGCGTTCCGGTAAAAAGCCGAGGTGCCACGTATACGGGAAATATGTATGGGGTATTTACGCAATGCGGATTCAGGGACGTTACATCGTCCTGCAATCTAGGCTCTAATGCAGGGATGCAGCGGGGAGATGTGCTTTTAAATCATACGCATCATACAGCAATGTACTGCGGCGGAGGACGCATGGTACACGCGCGAGGACAGAGCTATGGAAGCCCAGCAACAGGAGATCAAGGTCAAGAATTTGCAATCACAGGATATAGTAATTATCCGTGGAACTGTGTATTGAGGTATGGAGGTTAGTATGAATAACATTGAAAAATTAGTGCAGGTCATGCGGGAGCAAGGCGCTCATAATAATCCTCATGCTGTTGAGACTGCGGTCATGAAAACGGACACGGAAATTGACTATAAAGGCCTACTGCTGGATAAAAAAGACTACCTGATTCCCGGCGGCTGGTATGTTGAGATTGAGGGGCACAGGTATGAGGTAAAGCTTGATCTGAAAGCAGGCGATACTGTAATGATTCAGTACGATGAGAGCAAACCTGGTTATCTTGTACTCGGAAAGGCGGTGGCTCCATGATTTATCCATTTATCGACGAGGATGATCTGACCAATAGCTCGCCCGACGAATACGCGGTTCCTCGGGAATACGAAATCAATTTTAAGACAGGGCAGCTCACTGGACGTATTGTAGAAGGGCAGGAGGCCGTCATTGCGTGGGCATGGCTGGCGATCCAGACAGCCCGTAACCGGTACTACATTTACAACGTCAGCTATGGACAAGATTTTGAAACACTAATCGACTCTGGGTTTGGACGAGGATACATAGAAGCTGAATTTGAAAGAATGGTTGAAGAGTGTCTGTTATACAACGAGTATATTGAAGCTATCGAAGATTTTTCATTTAACATGGACAATAAAGGCCAGGCGGTTGTTGAGTTTAAAATGATTACCACGTTCGGGGAGGTGAATGTTGATGTTCGAGGAAATGACATACAATTATATTCTGTCTGAGATGCTGTCGAATGTTCCAGACGGGCTTAGTACCGCAGAGGGTTCCTTGCTTTATAATGCTTGTGCAAAACAGGCAGCACGCTTAGAAGAAGCATATACATGGCTGCGGTTCTTCGAAAAGAATATGTACGATGATACGGCAGATTTGGATCACCTTATTGCGTCAGGTAACGAGCGCGGCATTCCTATCAACTATTCGACGTTTGCAGAGTTCAAAGCGCAATTTAATTGCGAAATGAGTCCCGGGGAATTACTTACGTTCGGCGATTACAATTATACGATCTTCACAGAGCTGGATGCGAAAAATCACATTTACCTAATCGGCTGCAACACAGAAGGCTCTGCGCCGAATCATGTTTTCTGCGATCTTGCACCTGTGGAATTTAAAGAAGAATTCGAATGGGGAAAGATCATAGAGCTGGTCAAAGCTGGTAAAGACATCGAAGAAACGGAGATATACAGATCCCGCCTGCTGGCAAACTACGGAGCCAAAGCATTTGCAGGAAACAGAGCATATTATAACTATTACATCACTCTGATTGATGGCGTTGGAGGCATCAAAATGGAACGTAGGATTGCGGATCTGAATGTTATTAATATTACGATGATTTCAGATCAGTTTAATGTTCCCAGTCAGGGGCTGATTGATAAAGTGCAGTCTGAGGTAGATCCGGAAATAAACGCGGGGGAGGGAGAAGGACTGGCGCCGATCGGACATAAAGTCAAGATTCTTCCTGTTGCTTCTACGACTGTTGATATTGAGACAAAGATTACATACGAAGCTGATTACACCTATGAAGATCTTGCGTCTCAGATTGACAAGGCGGTAGAAGATTATCTTCTTGAACTTCGGAAAAACTGGGTAAATACAAATGAAACGGTTGTCAGAATCTTACAGATTGAAGCTCACATAGCAGAAATACAAGGCATCGTCGATGTAACAGGCACGAAGTTAAATGGCATAGAGTCTAATCTGAATGTGGGTGATACAATCCCGATCAAGGGGGTATTGACATGCAATTAGATGTGATTTATCCCGAACATGTCTACAACATCAGGGAGATAAGGGTATGCCTGGACGTCGGGGACATCGTAGGGCAAAAGCTTGAGGAAGCCTGTCAGGAGCTCGAGGATAATCTCTTTATAGCGACCGCGCAGGAGTCGGGCATCGCAAGGCGAGAAAAAATCCTGGGCATAACGCCACTCGACACAGAATCACTTGAGGATAGGCGGTTAAAAGTCATGCTGAATTGGTATGACAAGCCGCCCTACACGATCTGGACACTTAGGCGACGTCTTGACGCCAGTCTGGGCGAGGGGAACTACGTACTGACGATTGACTACGAAAATCAGATGCTCGAATGCTTAATTGAACTGACGAGGAAATCAATGTTTAAGTCTGTGCAGAATCTTTTTGAAGAATTGTTGCCACTTGATATTATTTTTAACGTTCAGCTTCGGTATAACCAATATATGAAGCTGAAGAAATTCACATATGGACGAATGAAAGCATACACATACTCAGGGGTGAAGGGGGATATTTTGCCATGATTGCGAAAACACCAAATTACAAACTTAATAAGCCAGAAGACGATGACTTTTTTGACGTGGAACATTGGAATGAAAATATGGATAAAATAGATAAAGCGATAAAACAAGCTGCGGAACCAGAGGAGAATATGAAGGGTGCTGCAGCAGATAAAGACGGAGCAGCAGGACTTGTCCCACTGCCCAAGGCAGGAGAACAGGAAAAATATCTGAGGGCAGATGGAACCTGGCAAACACCGTTAGATACAAAGTATCCTGTTTTTAAAGGAGCAACAGAAGATGCCGCTGGAGAAGCAGGACTTGTACCTGTATCATCGGTGCCTAATCGATTTAAATATCTTCGTGGTGATGGACATTGGGTTTTACCACCAGATACAAAATATGATGTTTTTAAACCAGCAAAAATAAATGATGCTACGATGACAGACCCAGGAACATCTGGTCTTGTTCCAGCCCCCCATGTTGAAGAACCACACAAATATTTCCTTAGTGGTGATGGTACATGGAAGGAACTTCTTATAGACACTGGATGGGTAGATTTGGGGATTAACACTAATACCTTTAAACTTTATAACGCCTCTGATCCGGTACAGTACAGGAAAGTAGGGAACATGGTTACTATCAGAGGTGTTGTAAGCCCAGCTGCACAATTGTCTGGCGATACCGGACAAGAGATGATTACAATATTGCCGGAAGATTGCAGACCGTCAAGAAAGTTTTATGCTGTATGCCAAGGTACCGGGATAAATAGATGGTTACTTACCATTACAACAGCAGGCCTTGTGAGTTTTTCAAGGTATGGGGCAGATGAATATGGAAGTGCATCTACAAGTGTATGGCTTCCGTTTGAAGCAAGCTTCTATATTGATTAATTCGTCAGTGGAATATTCTGCACAAGTAATGAATCAGAAGTTTAGTATGCATACCAGAGCAGGACCGTAACAGGTCTTTTTATTTTGTAAAAAAAACAATAAAAAAGGAGAAGAGAT
>CAMQZX010000066.1 GCA_947039785.1 uncultured Lachnospiraceae bacterium
TGCAGCGTAGTCTCGTGGGCTCGGAGATGTGTATAAGAGACAGCATTAATATAATCAATGGCCATTTCTACATACGTATTTTTCCCATGGTTTGTTTTTGACTGACTGCTGCTAAGTAAAGTATGTGTATGATAGTCGATAAGAACAGCCATCAGCCGCAGAAGAAGAGACTGCCGGTACAGTCTGTTGGAGAAATTTAAACCTACATGATTGAACAATTCATCGAAGCATTTTATATATTCATCCGTGCCGGGAACCGGGAGAATCAGCTGATTCTTCGAGAAGCCACAGTGGTTCAATACTGCATTGACTCCAAGTCCGTTAAATCCTACCCATGCATAAGTCCATGGTGTATTTCTATCTGCACAGTAGACGACAGGAACGTCTGGATAGATCAGGAACATCTGACCTGCTCTGAGCGGCCATGTATTTCCATTGGCAGAATAAAATCCGCTTCCAGATAAAATAAAATGTATAATGTATTCATCGCGGACTCCGGAGAACGCATGGTAGGGTTTACATGTTTCTCTTCCCATATGTATCAAAGCGATATCCAAAGGTTTTTCCTGCAAGTCCTCCAGACAATGAAAATCAGTGCTGTCTGTATATTTCACAGTATTCATGTGTTCACCTCCCAGGTAACGATTATTATACCATATAATTTGCGATTTTGACATATCCATATTTCCATAAATTCATTTCCTGAGGTTATGGATTCTCTTACCCATGAGACTTATAATAAGCGCATGAAGTTTGAAAGTGCATGCATGCTTAGAAAAAATAAGATAGGTGGAGGAAAATTGAAAAAATGAAAAAAGGAATAGTGAAAAAAGGATTTGCACTGGGTTTATCAGCAGCGCTTGTACTTTCGATGGCAGGATGCGGCAGTTCAGAAGATGTCTCCGGAAATGGCGGGGGGAAAAATACGATCCGTGTCGGTATCTGGGATAATAACCAGCTTGCCGGACTGCAGGAAATTGCAGATGGCTGGGGAGATGAGAACGGTTATGAAGTAGAGTTTGAGGTATTGGACTGGAGTACCTATTGGACGATGCTCGAAGCAGGTGTGTCAGGCGGCGAGATGCCGGATGTATTTTGGATGCATTCAGATAACGCGTCAAAATATATGGGCGCGGGTGTACTTCTGGATCTGAATGATTATATAGAAAATGATGAATCTACGGATATCAAGAATTATTACGAGGGAATCACAGATCGGTATACTCTGGACGGAGTGCATTACGCAATTCCAAAAGACCATGATACCATCGCAGTTGTCTATAATAAAGCAATTTTTGATAAATATGGAATTCAATATCCTTCTAATGACTGGACGTGGGATGATTATGCAAAAACAGCCCAGGAGATTACTGAAAAAGGCAAGGAGGACGGAGTCTACGGAACATACTGCAATGTGACAAATGATCAGGATACATGGTACAACATTGTTTATTCTTATGGCGGTGAGATCATCAATGAAGACCGGACGGCTTCCGGACTGGATGAACAGGCAACGATCGATGCCATGAAGTTTGTCGCAGATGAGATTATCCCGGCTTGTCCTCCGCAGGATACGATGGCATCTACAAGTGGTGATACGATGTTTCTGTCAGGGTTGATCGGGATGGAATGCCAGGGTTCATGGATGATACAAACTTATAATGGAGCAGATAATGTATCCGATATCGGCTGGGCAATGATTCCGTATGCAGATGTAAATGGAAACGGTCAGTGTGAACAGAGCGAACGCTGTTCAATCTACAATGGCCTGGGATGGGCTGCATATGCAGAGACAAAGAACCCAGATGCTGCATGGTCGCTGATCTCTGCTTTCTGTTCTGAAGAAGGACAGACAAAACAGTCTGAACTGGGAGTTACAATGTCCGGATATATCGGATGTTCCGAGCCGTTTGCAGAAGCTTTTGACCAGATGGACATTTCTCCGTTTGTCGATATCGAAGAGCAGGGGACTCTCGTATTCCGGCCATATTCCAAGAATACAGGATTATGGGCAGATGATAACACGGAAATTCTTGTAACTGCATGGACAAATCCGGATAATATGGAGGCAGAATTGAAAAAAGCTGCCGATAATATGAATCAGATCCTTGCAGATGAAAATTAGGAGAGAGGATGGAATGCAATGAAAAAAATGACATCCAGACAGAAATCAGAAGCAAAATGGGGGCTGGCTTTTGTAGCCCCCACAATTATAGGCCTGTTAATATTGAATTATTACCCTATATTTGAAACCTTTTATCAGTCAGTCTGCAAGACGGGAGATTTTGGCATTGGGAATGAATTTGTCGGGCTGAAGAATTTTGTGAGATTGTTCCATGATAAAGAGGTATTGACAACTTTGTTTAATTCTTTCAGGTATGCAGTTGTGAGTCTTCCGGTGACAATCGCCATTTCGCTGGTCCTGGCGGTTCTGCTGAATCGGAAGATGAGGGGAAGAGGCATCTACCGTACGATCTATTTCTTGCCTATGGTCTGTGCTCCGGCGGCGGTTGCAATGGTATGGAAGTGGCTGGTTAACCAGAATTACGGTCTGCTGAATCACATTTTCGGTGTGGATATCAATTGGATCACAGATCCGAAAGTGGCATGGCTCAGCGTCATTATCGTGGGAGTGTGGAGTTCGATCGGTAACAATATGATTCTCCTTCTTGGAGGACTCCAGGATATTCCAAAAGATTATTATGAAGCAGCGGCGATTGACGGATCCACTGGTATACATTCCTTTTTCCATATTACGATTCCACTGCTCAGCCCGATGCTGTTCTTTATCATTCAGACGGGTATCATCGGAGCACTTCAGCTGTTCGATCTTCCGTTTATGTTGATGGATCAGAGCAGCAGGGCATGGCCGACAGTCAAGACGATCACATATCTGTTTTATGAATACGCCTTTGAAAAAGGCGATAAAGGGTACGGATCAACGATTGTCGTCTTTATGGTTGTAATTATTGGTATCATAACGTTTATTCTGCAAAAAACAGAAAAGAAGTGGGTGCATTATGAATAAATCTGAGAAGAAGCCAGTCATGGGCTGGCATTTTAAACAAAGAATGACATCAGGAGTGATTCATCTTTTCCTGATATTGGGTTCACTGGTCATGATCGTACCGTTTATCTGGATGATCCTCACGGCATTCAAGAGCAAAACGGAAGCAATCTCCATTGATCCGTTTTATATTCTGCCGCAAGCCAGATGGCACTTTGAAAATTTTATAGAAGTATGGAATTCCTATAATTTCCTTCTTCTGTATAAAAATACGTTGATCATGATCGCGCTTCGTGTGCTGTGTGCGTGTCTGACTGCCACACTGGCAGGATATGCATTCGGAAGACTGCGTTTTCCGTTTAAGAATTTTCTATTTGCACTGGTGCTGGTTCAAATGATGGTGCCGGGACAGATATTCACGATCCCGCAGTATCTGATCGTATCAAAGATGCATATGTTGAATACGCAGTTTGCTCTGGTACTTCCGGGAGTTGTCACTGCGTTTGGAACCTACCTGTGCAAGCAGGGGTATCAGAGTCTGCCGCGATCGTTGGAAGAGGCGGCGGAGATCGATGGGGCGAATGTAGGACAGAGATTCCTGTTTATCATGTTGCCGCTCACCCGTTCCTCGTTGGTGTCTCTTGGAGTATTTACCGCATTGTTCGCATATAAAGATTTGATGTGGCCGCTTCTTGTGGCTCCGCAGGCGGGTGCTACGACATTGACAGCTGGCTTGTCAAGACTGCAGGGACAGTTCGTCAGCAACTATCCCCAGATTATGGCAGGGGCAGTTATGGCAGTCGTACCGATGGTCGTTATATATCTGATATTCCAGAAACAATTTGTAGAAGGAATTGCAACATCAGGAGGAAAACTTTAAGAGGTGTATTATGAATAGGATAGGCGGTTTTTTAGGAAATGACAGCACATTTGGAAGGTTGATGACAAAGGTTGGAACGGTTATCGCGGCGAATATATTGTTCGCAGTATGCAGCATTCCTGTCGTTACCATCGGGGCGGCATGGAAGGCCTTGTATCATACGATATTTTCAATGACAGAGTCAGAAGACGCGATCAATCCGTTTAAGACTTTCTTACAGGGGTTCCGGAAGAATTTTGTCCGGACAACGCTGTACTGGCTTGTTTTTGCGGGAATCATGCTATTGGGATATATGGATATTCAGGTCTGTATGCAGATGAGCGGAGGAATACAGTATTTATTCGCTGGAATCGTTGCGGTAATGCTTATCGTGCTTGTGATCGGTTTATATCTGTTTCCGCTTCTGGCAGTGTATTCAGGAAGGCTGACGGATATGGTCAAAAGGTCAATCTACTTTGCGATAAACCGGCCGCTGCAGCTTGGGGTGATCCTGCTGCTTCATATCATTCCGGTGGTATTGTACTGCCTTGATGAAGTGAACCGGCCTACCTATGCATTTATTGGAGCTTTCTTCGGTTTCGGCGTGATCGCGTTGATTACGGGAAAGCTCCTGAAAACCCAGATCAGGAAATATCCTGATACACAAATATTAATGAAAAAAAAGATTGCATAATGAAAGGAAAGATAGGAAGATGGGAAGAAAAGCAATGTGTGCAGTTCCTCCTATGGGATGGAACTCATGGAATACATTTACAGATAAGATCAACGAGGATCTGATCAAAGAGACTGTAGATGCGATGAAAGACCAGGGGTTCCTGGAGGCTGGTTATGAATATGTGGTGATGGATGACTGCTGGAGTTTAAAAGAGCGCGACAGCGAGGATAAGCTGGTGGCTGATCCGGATAAATTTCCACATGGTATAAAGGCGTTGTCTGATTACGTTCATGAAAAAGGCTTTAAATTCGGGATGTACAGTTGCTGCGGTACAAGAACCTGTGCCAATTATCCGGGAAGTTTTGAGTATGAATATGAAGATGCAAGACAGTTTGCACAGTGGGGTGTGGACTATCTGAAATATGACAATTGCTTCAAGCCTCAGAATCAGGACGGAAAAACACTGTACCGGAGGATGGGACTGGCGCTGGCAAATTCTGGGAGAGATATTGTCTTCTCCGCCTGCCAGTGGGGAAAAGATTCCGTATACGACTGGATCCGCTCATCCGGAGCGCATCTGTTCCGTTCTACAGGAGATATCAATGATTCCTGGAATTCGATCAAAGATATCGCTCTTTCTCAGATGGATAAGATGTCATATTCCGGAAGCTACTGCCACAATGATATGGATATGCTGGTAGTCGGGATGTATGGCAAAGGCGGGAATGAGTATATTTGCGCTGGAGGCTGTACGGATGAGGAGTATCAGACACATTTTTCACTGTGGGCGATGATGAATTCTCCGCTTATGATTGGTTGTGATGTGAGAAATCTTTCCAGTCAGGCGAAAAAGATCCTGTTGAATCGTGACATGATCGCAATCAATCAGGATATCGAGTGCAGGACTCCTTTCCTCCTGAACTGTGAGTCAAATAGTACAGATTTATTTGTGATGGTGAAGTTTTTGTCTGGAGGGGATCTTGCAGTCGGCATGTTCAATATGGGAGATGTTCCTGCGATGGGAGTGGTTGATTTCTGGGATTTGGGATTGCCTGTGAGCGCAGGTATGAGTCTGGAGTTTTACGACTGTATTGATCATGTGAATATGGGAAAACACAATGAGATGTTTTCAGCCAAAGTGCCTGAACATGGATCTAAAGTATACAGATGCAGGCTGGTGTCGAAAAAATGACGGACCATATTTGCATGAAGTGCGAAAAGAGACTTATGTCTGATGAGATTGCTCTTCACAGGAAGTTATTTGGCAGAGGGGCAAAAGAATTTATGTGCCTAGACTGTCAGGCAGAGTATCTGCAGGTTGAACGCGCACAGTTGGAAAAAGTAATTGAGATGTATCATAGGAGCGGTACCTGTGTATTATTCGCAAAATGGGAATAAAAGGTGTAAGATGCAGTAAATTGGTCATTATTCAGCATCTATTAACTGTGAAGGTACTGAACAGTTACGTAAATTGAAATAAAAATGATCAGGAGATGGATATGACAGGAATAGGAAATATAAGATGCGAGATTCAATTTCAGAAGGAAAAGCATATTTATGCAGAGTTCCCAATGAATACAGAGGGTTTTTTAAAAGACGGATTTCACATACAGGTGATGGAAGAGAGAAAAGACGCCTGCCGGTTTGGTAAAATTTATCTTCATATAAAGAATGAGTCCTGCAGGGAAAATGCAAACCTGAAGATGGAGAAACCAGTCAGAATATGGCTTCCGTTGGAGCGCCCGGATAAGATTACGGCAATGTATCTTTTTAATGAATGGTGGACAAGGCCGGCCTTTCCTGAAAGTTTTCAGGATATTCCCGATCATACACAGACAGTGTTTTTTAAGTACAAAGACCGATATGCTTGTATGGTGCTTGCGGCGGGCAGAGAATTTAAAACATATATGACAGGCGGAACGGAAGATGAAGTATGCATGGAAATGACGGCCGGTCTTGGAGGTCTGAACTCAGTGGAAGAACCACTGTATCTGATCGCGGAAGCGCCAGGACTCTATGAGGCTGTACATAAGGCTTTTGCATGTCTGGCCGATTATAAAGGAATCCGAATGCGGGAAGACCGCAGAATCCCGGAGATGTTTCGGTATCTGGGGTGGTGCAGCTGGGATGCGTTTTACAAAAAGGTCAGCGAAGAAGGAATCCGAAAGAAAGCAGATGAGATTGCTGAAAAAAAGATTCCGGTAAGATGGATGCTGATGGATGACGGCTGGCTCTCGGAAAAGGATGAGGCTCTCTGCGAATTTACCCCGGACAAAGACAAATTTCCAAATGGATTTAAGAAAATGACAGAAGATATTAAGAATAAAACAAGTGTCCGCTGGTTTGGCATTTGGCATGCCCTTGGAGGATATTGGGGAGGCATTGCGCCGGGCAGTAAACTGGAACTGGACGAGATACCTTACCTTTATCGGACTGTTAATGGAAAGATTCTCCCAAGTCCTTTCACTGGGGAGCGGTTTTACAGGGACTGGTACGAGAAACTTAACCGGGAAGGGATCAACTTTGTGAAAGTAGACGGGCAGAGTGCAGTTCCCTATTATTTTGAGAACAGCATTTCAATCGGAGAAGCTGCGAGGGGCATGAATGAAGCGCTGGAGAGCGGTGCTTCCCGTATGGATGGAGGGATCATCAATTGTATGGGGATGGCCATGGAGAGCATTCTGGCAAGACCAGTTTCCGCTATTTCAAGAAACAGTGATGATTTTGTACCGGATAAAGAGGGCGGCTTTGAGGAGCATCTCCTGCAGAACGCGTACAATGCGTTGTACCATAACGAACTGTACTGCTGCGACTGGGATATGTTCTGGACTATGCACAAAGATGCTGTAAAACACAGTTTGCTGCGCGCCGTCAGCGGAGGACCTGTATACGTCAGCGATAGGCTTGGCGCTACTGATCCGAAAATTCTGAAACCGCTGACCTATCAGGATGGAGAGATCCTGATGATGGAGCGCGCGGCAAAACCTACGGAAGATTGCGTTTTTTCAGATCCGCTTTCAGGCGGGGTGCTGAAGCTTCATAATATTTCATCCTATGGTGACAGAAAAGCCGGAGGAATCGCAGCATATAATCTGACAGATAGGAAAGAACTTTTTTCTTTCACTCCGGCGGATATTCCTGATCTGGATGTGGCTGACACTTACTGCGTCTATGACTATTTCAGTAAGAAAGCATTTCCTCTTGGCCGAAAAGAGAAGTATGAAGGGAGCATAGATTCGGGCGGCTATAGATGGTTTGCCATCCTTCCACGCAAAAAGCACTGCGCCTGCCTGGGACTGTTGGATAAATATGTTGGATTTACGGCGGTCGAGAGCATCCATGAAAGTGAGGATATGATGACGGCTGTGATCCGGGAATCCGGCCGGCTGGGATGGATTTCTGAGAAAGAACCTTCTAAAGTCACAATTAACGGAAATGATTATACAGGGAAATATGGAAAAATAGGAGATCTATATATGATAGAGATCCAGGAGGATTCTTCAAATATGATACTTTCAGTTAGCTGGACCTAAAGAAGTAGATATGAATTATGATGATCAGGGCATATCGGACAGTAAAATATCTGATATGCCCCAATGCTTTGCATTTATGATTTATGCTCTTCTAACCATTGTTTATATTCATCTAACCTTTGAATATATCCGCTAAACTCCGGTACCGTGAAATCTAATTCTTTGTATCTTATGGGAAAAATAATTCCTTTGCTGATCAGCTGTGCCCGTGTAGTAGATATTTGATTCACATTTTTTTGAAGATTCTTTGCGATATTGGATATGGTACATGGCAGTTCTCCGCACTTAACCATGGCAAAGATAAATTTTTTGTCACTATCGGCACATCGTTCGTATCTGACTTTAAAGAATCCAATATCTAATGTTTCAATGAATTCATGTATGCTTTCCTCAACGTGATAACCTTCGATTTTCTTGTCATTTGCATTTTTATATACGATCTGACACATCTGTTGTATGAAAAACGGATACCCTTTGGTTATGGAAATGATTTTTTCTATTGCTTCATCAGAATATGTGATTCCAAACTTGCTTGCGGGTATTTCGATTGCTTTTTTGGATTGTTCATCGGTTAAGGAGCCAATTTCCTTATATAGAAACAATCGTTCCGAATATGATTTTTCATCTGAAAGCATCTTGTATATTTTTGGAAGCCCGGCACCGATCACCATTACAGGATACCCTAATTGATTGGTGCGATGTAATGCTGCGATCAAGGAACCCAGCTCTTTTGATTTCATATACTGAATTTCGTCGATAAAAAAGCAGATGGGCGTCTCGGATTTATATGCCGTCTCCCCGATCGTGGTAAATACTTCTGTTAAAGTTTGCGTTAAGTTCGTAGCGGTATATAATTCTTTTTCTTGTAAGGATAAAGAAAAGGTACTATCATTTGGATCAAAAGAAACAACCAATGCTTTAATCGCGTCCAATGGTTTTTGGATTAGGTTTTTAAATTTTTCTTTTGTGCTTACTTTTCGTAAAAATGCTTGTGAGCAGGCTGCAATCTGTGAAATGAAATCGTTCCTCTCTTCCACTTCAATATGTTTGCAAAAAATATCTTTGTCCTCTGCTATCTTTTGCAGTTTATTTATGAGAACCGTTTTTCCGACTCCTCTTAATCCGCTAAAGATGATGGATTGTGTTGGCACATTTACAGTAAGTGCATCAAACATCTGTTCAACATTTTGCATATCCTCATCACGACCAGCAAGATATGTTGGCATCAGTCCGGCTCCTGGTCTATAGGGATTTACTTTAAACATAGAATCACCTCCAATCACATTATTACATATTCGTACGAATAGGTCAATGATTTTACGCTTTTCTACGCAGAAAAAGCCCTATAAGTTACTATAACTTTCTATAACTTTTCTCACGCAACAGAATCCTGCAAAGTGCATATATTTCATTGACAACAGATTGGTCAAGGCGTATAATTTTTTCAGAACTGACCAGCCGGTCGGAATTCTGAAGAACGTGATTTTATATTATGCTGCAAGGAGGATGCCTATGTTATCGCGTTATAGTGTGAAAAAGCCTTATACCGTGGTTGTGGCGGTGGTGTTGGTGATCATTTTGGGTGTGGTTTCGTTTACGAAGATGAATACGGATCTGCTTCCCAGCATGAATCTTCCTTATGCTATTGTTATGACTACATATCCGGGTGCCAATCCGGAGACGGTGGAGACAGTGGTCACAAAGCCTGTGGAACAGTCGATGGCTACTGTCACGAATATTGAGAACGTAAGTTCCGTGTCCAGAGATAATATGTCTCTGGTGATTTTGGAATTTGCGGAAACTGCAAATATGGATTCTGCCACCATTGAGATGCGTGAGAATCTGGATCAGATCAGTACGTACTGGGATGATTCGGTGGGAAAGCCGGTCATCATAAAGATGAACCCGGATATGCTGCCAGTCATGGTCGCCGCCGTGGAGATCGAGGGACTGGATGCGACGGAGGTCACAGATTTTGTGGCAAATCAGATTGAGCCGGAGATCGAAAGTGTCTCAGGTGTGGCAAGTGTCACAACCACCGGTAATATCACAGAAAGTGTGGATGTGCTGATTCAGCAGGAAAAGCTGGATACCATGAACCAGAAAGTGAAAAATGCCATGCTCGGCACCTTTGAGGAGAAGGAAGAAGAGCTGGACGATGCCCAGAAGGAGCTAGACGACGGAAAGGCGGAGCTTGAGGAAGGTAAGGATAAGTTAGAGGACGGTAAGCAGCAGGCTGCCGAGAAGATCGGACAGGGCGCGGCCAAGCTCAACGAAGGTCAGGTGAAGCTCATTGAAGGCAAGCAGGAAATCCAGGAGAATCTGAAGCTCTTAAATGAAAAGCAGCAGCAGCTCAATACCACAAAGACGGAGCTGGATACAAAGGAAAAAGAAGCCACAGAAGGTCTGGCAAAGCTGGAGCAAAGTAAGACTGCTTTGGAACAGCTTCCCGCAGCAATTTCTACCCTGGAGGAGAAAAAGGCGGAGCTTACTACTCAGTTGACCCAGGTTCAGGAGGGGATCACACAGCTGGAGGGAGCACTGCAGTATGACCCGGAAAATGAGGAGTTGAAGGCTCAGCTGGCACAGCTTCAGTCTACGGAGGCTGCCATCAGCCAGGGAATTACAGAGATTGACGCGAAGACTCAGGAAACCCAGGCCACACTCACCACTCTGCTGGAGGCATTTCAGGCTTCGGATACAGTAGCAGCGCTGGCTACTGTGGAGGGACAGATCGAGACAGCGCAGGAAGGCTTAAAGCAGATCGCTTCTGGCAAGGAGCAGCTCAAATCCGGTCAGGAACAGCTGGATGCAGGGATCAAGGCATTGGAAGAAGCCCAGGCTAAGCTGGAATCCGGTCAGGAGGAGATCAATTTTGGAATTTCGGAGCTGAACACACAGCAGATTTTAGGCTCCGTAGAGCTTAGCATTTCCGGTGCCAAGATTGACTCCGGAAGCTCTGCATTGGATCAGGCTCAGGAGCAGTTGGATTCCGGAAGGGAGCAGCTTCAGGATGCCAAGGAGCAGGCCCTTGACAAGAGTAATCTGAATGATATTTTAACAGCAGATATGGTGAAGGGGATTCTGGCGGCAGAGAATTTCTCCATGCCGGCCGGCTATCTGACCGAGGAAGGCACGGACTATCTGGTGCGTGTAGGTGATAAATTGCAGCAGGTGGATCATCTGAGTGATCTGGTGATCTTGGATATGCGTTTGGATGGACTGGAGCCCATCAAGCTGTCCGATGTGGCAGATGTGGCGGTTCACGACGACTCATCAGAGGTGTATGCCAACTTAAATGGCAATCCAGGAGTACTTCTGTCCATCGAAAAGCAGACTGGATATTCCACAGGTGATGTGACTGACCGTCTGCTGGAGCGGATCGACCAGCTTCAGGAGGAAAATCCGGAGGTTGGAATCACCATTTTGATGGACCAGGGCGTCTATATTGACCTGGTTGTCAATTCAGTTATGGAAAACATGATTTACGGAGCTGTTTTGGCTGTGTTGATCCTGTTCATTTTCCTAAAGGATATCCGCCCCACCTTTGTGGTGGGCTGTTCCATCCCTATCAGTGTCGTCACGGCTGTGGTGCTGATGTATTTCAGTGGGGTGACATTGAACGTCATTTCTCTGTCGGGACTGGCGCTGGGAATTGGTATGCTGGTGGATAACTCCATCGTGGTGATCGAAAATATTTATCGTATGAGAAATGAGGGCGTTCCGCCGAGAAAAGCTGCCGTGGCCGGTGCCGGACAGGTGGCAGGTGCCATTGGAGCTTCCACGTTGACAACAATTTGTGTATTTGCTCCCATTGTATTTACGGAAGGTATCACAAGACAGCTGTTTGTCGACATGGGTCTGACCATCGCCTATTCGCTGCTGGCCAGTCTGGTAGTTGCGCTGACACTGGTACCTATGATGGCAGCAGGCCTTTTGAAAAAGACAAAACCGAAGCCATCTCCCATTCTGGATCGGATTCAGAATGGATATGCGAAAGTGCTGCGAGCGGCGCTGCGTTTCAAGCCGGTGGTACTGCTGCTTGCTGTTGTGCTGCTGGTGACCAGTATGATGGCAGCTCTGGCAAAGGGAGGTGCCTTTATGCCGGAGATGGAGAGCACACAGGTGTCCATGACTGTGAGTGTGGAGAAAGATCAGACATTCGAGGAATTGACCGATGCTTCAGATAAAGTAATTGCCAGTATTCAGGATATGGAGGACATTGAGAGTATCGGTGCCATGGCAGGCGGCGGAATGATGATGTCCATGTCTGGCAGTTCTTCCAACAGTGTGTCTATGTATCTGGTGTTGAAGGAAGACCGAACAATGGGCAATGATGAAATGGAAGCGGAAATCTTGAAACGCACCAAAGATATTCCCTGTGAAGTGGAAGTAGAAATGTCCAGTATGGATATGAGTGCTTTGGGCGGCAGCGGAATTACAGTGCAGATTAAGGGTAAGGAGCTGGATACTCTTCAGGAAATTTCCCAGGATGTGGCGAAGATCATAGAAAAAGTGCCCGGAACCACTAACATTTCTGACGGAATGGAAGATACGGATCAGGAATACCGCGTTGTAGTAAATAAGGAACGGGCTATGAGGTATGGACTTACGGTAGCACAGGTTTTCCAGGCGGTCAACAATCATTTGGCAGAGGCGACCTCCGCGACTACTCTTTCCACAGCCTCTAAGGACTACAGTGTGTATGTAAAATCCGATGCCGACGAGGAGATGACAAGAGATCAGCTGAAGGATATGGAACTGACCTATACGAATAAAGAAGGCGAAGAAAAGAAGATTATGCTTCGGAAAATTGCTACGTTTGAGGATGCTTTCAGCCCTCAGTCCATCACAAGAGATGCTCAGTCACGTTATATGTCTGTGACCGCAGAACTGGAAAACGGCTACAACGTTACTCTGGTCAGTGATGAGGTGGAGGAAGCTTTGAAGGATTATGAGATCCCGGAAGGATATACTCTGGAAATGCAGGGTGAAAATGAGACCATCAACGATGCCATGGAACAGTTGATGCTGATGCTTCTTCTTGCAGTGGTGTTCATGTATCTGATTATGGTCGCCCAGTTCCAGTCACTGTTGTCACCCTTTATCGTTATGTTTACCATACCTCTTGCCTTTACCGGAGGATTCATGGCTCTGCTTGTGGCGGACATGGAAGTCAGCGTAATTGCCATGATCGGATTTATTATGTTGTCCGGCGTCATTGTAAACAATGGTATTGTGCTGGTGGATTATATCAATCAGCTTCGAATGGAAGGAATGGCCAAGTGGGATGCCATTGTGGAAGCCGGAAAGACCAGACTTCGCCCTATTACCATGACGGCTTTGACAACGATTTTAGGTCTGTCAACGCTGGCAATGGGAATCGGTATGGGGGCCGATATGATCCAGCCAATGGCTGTAGTAACCATCGGCGGACTGACTTATGGAACCTTGTTGACTTTGTTTGTGGTTCCCTGTATCTACGATATTTTGAACCGTAAGGAATATAAGAAAGATGAGGCGAGATTGGAGGATGAAGAAACGAGAGGAATTGTCCCAGTCAGCAGCCAGGAAGGTTGAGAAATTGTATCAGGCTGTTACAGAGCTGTTGGAAGAAGGTGCTGATATCACTGCCATAAAGGTATCTGATATTACCAACAGAGCCGGCATCGGCAAGGGGACTGCCTATGAGTATTTCGACAATAAGGAAGAGATTATTGCCAATGCGCTGAAATATGATATGAAAAAGCAATTGGATTCTCTATATGAGCGTATTGTATCAGTGAAGACTTTTCGTGGAAAGGTGATGGAGACATATGCCTGGATTGAGGAAAATCTGACTAAGAAAAGCAGTGGTATCCAGTTTTTTAAGGCACAGGAGTGTTCGGTGGAAATGCCCAAGGGGATTGTGAATGAAGTTCAGCGGGAATGTAGAGAAAAGCACAATCTGTTTCGAATCCTGGATCATCAGATTGAGTTTGCTTTGAAAGAGCAGGTTTGGAAAAAGGATGCACCTGTTTTATTGATGAGGCTGGCGTTGATTTCCAGTTATGTGGAATACTTTATGTATTTATTTGAAAGCAAGAACCGGGAAATGGTCAGCCGTGATGTCATGAAAGAATTTGCTTATCAGGGAATTGTCTGCAGGCTGCAGAAGATATAAGGAAAAAGTACATTATACAGTTACTGTTCACGCACCACTGTCCCGCGTAGCGTGTTGCTGGGAACGGAGTGAACAGTAACACTGCGTTACATTGAGAAGGGTAGTTTCCGAGAAAGAAGCTACCCTTTTTTTCAGGTCTATGATATACTGAATTTATAGGAAAATACGAATGTATGGACCAGTTGGCAACTATGGTATCTGGTGCTGGATATCAGACAATATTTCAAACTGGTCTGCAAAGGTAAGGTGAGCTTATGGAAAGACGAAAGAATTTTAAGAAATATCTGTGGTTTTTAATCAGCATGATACTGTTGTTTAGTCTGACGCAGATGGTATCGGCTCAGACGTCAGATGCAGTGCGTATTATTTCCCAGAAAAGTGATGCTAAGGCGGGAAGATATACGATTTACTGGCAGAAAGTGAAAGCTGCGGAAGGATATGAGATATCCATGTACAACATGGCAAATAAGCGGTTGATTCATCAACATTTGACAGCCGAGAAGCCCAGTTATACATTAAGCGGAGTGAAGGAAGGCCAGCGTTATCGTGTTCGGATACGTTCTTATCATTACAAGGTAAATCCCTACACAGATATTCGAAAAAAGGTGTATGGAACATACACCACTACCTATATCGGTCAGCAGCCCAGACTGAAATTTGCCTGGAAAAATCAAAAGTCCGCTATCGTTACCTGGAAGGCGTTAGACGGGGCTTCCAGCTATACGGTCTATCTCTCTGCCAGGAGGGGCAGCGGCTATCGAAAAGTAAAGACTGTAAAGACCAACTCTGTGACATTAAAGAAGCTGGGGACAGAGACGACCTATTATGCATATGTGGTGGCAAATTATAAAGTGAAGAAAAAAACTTACCACACGCCATCCACATATTCCTATCCCTTCCGGCTGCAATTGACGAAGTAGCGTTGTATGGCTAAAAATCCTTTAAAATCGCCGGAATTTATGCTATGATAGGAAACAGAAAAATTATTGGAAAAGAAGGAGGGTATCATGGAAAACGAGACAGTTTCCAGGAATTTTATAGAGCAGATTATTGACAAAGATTTGGAAGAAGGAGCTTACGAGAGCATTTGTACCAGATTTCCGCCGGAACCCAACGGATATCTGCATATCGGACACGCCAAGTCTATTCTCTTAAACTATGGACTGGCACAGCAGTATAAAGGACAGTTTAACATGCGTTTTGATGACACCAATCCCACCAAAGAGAAGGTAGAATTTGTGGAGTCCATCAAGGAAGATATCCAGTGGCTGGGAGCAGACTGGGGTGACCATCTTTACTTTGCTTCCGATTATTTTGACCGGATGTATGAGGCGGCTGTAGAACTGATTAAGAAGGGAAAGGCCTATGTCTGTGATTTGAGCGCAGATGAAATCCGTGAATACCGCGGAACCTTAAAGGAGCCGGGGAAGGAAAGCCCTTACCGCAATCGTTCCGTAGAAGAAAATCTCAAATTATTTGAGGCAATGAAAAACGGAGAAGTGGAAAACGGAGCCAAGGTGCTTCGTGCCAAAATTGATATGGCTTCTCCTAATATGAATATGAGAGATCCTGTCATCTACCGTGTGGCTCGTATGTCCCATCACAGAACAGGAGATAAGTGGTGCATCTATCCTATGTATGACTTTGCGCATCCTCTGGAAGATGCATTTGAAGGCGTTACCCATTCCATCTGTACGCTGGAGTTTGAGGATCATCGTCCATTGTATGACTGGGTGGTACGGGAAGTCGGTTTTGAGCATCCGCCCAAACAGATTGAGTTTGCCAAATTGTATCTCACCAATGTGGTAACCGGTAAGAGGTATATTAAGAAGCTGGTGGAAGATGGCATTGTGGATGGCTGGGACGATCCAAGACTGGTATCCATCGCTGCTCTTAGGAGACGTGGATTTACACCGGAATCCATTAAGCTGTTTGTGGAGCTGTGCGGTGTGTCCAAAGCCAACAGTTCTGTGGATTATGCCATGCTTGAGTACTGTATCCGGGAAGACCTGAAGATGAAGAAGCCTCGTATGATGGCTGTTTTAGAGCCTGTTAAGCTGGTGATTGACAACTATCCGGAAGATCAGGTGGAATATCTGGATGTAGCCAACAATATGGAGAATCCAGAGCTTGGTTCGCGTAAGGTTCCATTTGGAAGAGAGTTGTATATTGAGCGGGAAGATTTTATGGAAGTTCCTCCGAGAAAGTATTTCCGTCTGTTCCCGGGCAATGAAGTTCGTCTGATGAACGCTTACTTTGTAAAATGCGAAAGCTTTGTGAAGGATGAAAACGGCAATGTGACAGAAGTACACTGTACTTACGATCCTGAGACAAAATGTGGCAGCGGATTTACCGGAAGAAAAGTAAAAGGAACCATTCACTGGGTACCTGCAAAGCAGGCGATTCAGGCAGAAGTTCGTCTTTATGAGAACATTATTGATGAGGAGAAGGGCGTTTACAACGAGGATGGTTCTCTGAACCTGAATCCGAATTCTCTTACCGTGCTGAAGAACTGTTATATGGAGCCGGCACTGGCTGATGCCAAGGCTTATGACAGTTTCCAATTTGTGAGAAATGGCTATTTCTGTGTGGATTCCAAGGACTCCAAAGAAGGCGTGCCAGTATTTAATAGAATCGTATCTCTAAAAAGTTCATTCAAATTGCCGAAAGCATAAGAAAATTTAGTTGAATCCTGTCGAATTATGCATTATAATAAAATTTATCAGTGATATTTTTTATCAATAATGTGAGCCAGGGAGGAAACTGATACTATGAAAAAACTTGTAGCAGCAAGAAAAAATGATTGTATGGCATGTTTACAGTGTACAACTGCCTGTTCTACCGCCTTTTACAAAAGAGATGATGTAACTGTATCTGCAATTCAGATTGCAGCTAAGAAAGATGGCGAGCCAAAGGTTATGGCATGTCCACAGTGCGGCAAATGTGCAGAAGCCTGTGAAGCAGGAGCAATCAAGAAAAACGCGAAAGGTGTTTACACAGTAGATAAGAAATTATGTACAGGATGCGGCAAATGTGCAGAGGCTTGTCCGTTTGGCCTGATGGTGAAAGCAGAAGATTCTCCATATGCAAGTAAATGTATTGCCTGTGGTATCTGTGTAAAAGCTTGTCCTATGGATGTTTTGGAGATTAAAGAAGATTAATTTCAGATTATTTATCGAAAAGAACTTATTAAAGAACAAAAAAGCTGCTGTATCCCAATAAGATGCAGCAGCTTTTTGCGTTACCAAGTATGGGTGAAAAGATTTAGTCTACCTTTGGTTCTTCCACAGCTTCTTCTACATTTTCTTCCATTTTTTCTTGAGCTGATGTTTCTTGGGGCTCTTCCATCTGTGCGGTGACTTCTTCTACGATTTCAGTGGCTTTTCCAGCAGCAGCCTCGGCTGCTTCTCCTGCGGTCTCCTTTGCATTATTTGCCAGATTTTCTGCCGCGTCAACCACCTTTTCCACAGCTTCTGCAGTCCGCTCCTTGATGTTTTCCACAATATCTTCTGCATGGTCAATGCATTCTTCAAAGATATCTTCATCCTCATCGTCTTCTCTTGCTTTACGAACTTTTTTTACTGTCTCATCAGCAGCTTTTTTCATTTTTTTAGCAGTATCCACGGCGATGTCTTTGACTTCGCTGGCTGCTTCGGAGGCTGCATCGATGAAATCTTCGAATTCATCTTCCAGTTGTTCGGAAGTTTTTTTGTTGTTTTTCAGGTATAATGCGGCGGCACCGGCAGCAGCAGCGCCTAAGGCAGCCAGTCCCAGTATTTTGTTGGTTTTGGACATATGAAAACTCCTTTCCGTGAATCATGATTTTATTATATGCGTCTCTTTGCATACTGCCAAGTGGTCAGCATACTGGCATATATAGACTATTGTAATACTTATTGTATGAAAAGAAAAGGAAAATAAACAACTTTTCAGTAAAGTT
>CAMQZX010000067.1 GCA_947039785.1 uncultured Lachnospiraceae bacterium
TAATCTGTGCTTCGCTCAATCGTTCCGTTGCGTCCTTACGGGTTTTATAGCCAGACTGGAATGTTTCGCCTAGCTGAATACAATAGGCGGTTTCACCGTCAGCTTTCATCCAGCCTTCTTCAAAAGTGGACGCTTCTTCGCCGCCATCTGTCACTTTGACAACAGTACCCGTCTTTCCGTCAGAATGGGTATAAACAGAATCAGCAGCCTGTACCTGTGTGATAGGTAATGCAGTAAATACGGTTGCAAGGGTGAGGACACCTGTAAGCAATCGTGTCATTAACTTTTTCATAATGTTTGATTCTCCTTTCGATTTTGAGTAAAAAAATAGACGCTCATTTCTGAACGTCTGGAAATAGAAAAGGAACGCTTTTGCACGTTCCATAATCTATACGTTATTCAATTTTATTTTCAATACTGATGTGCTGTCCTGTATCCATAAATTTGCATATTTAGGATTTTTACCGTATCAAGGTTCATTCGTAAGTAGTAAATTAGTAGTAAAATAGGCTCTTAAATCCTTTGAATATGCTGATAAATACAGTGGTTTAGCGGATAATCAAATTTTCAGTTGGTTTTTAGAATTAAAAATCTACAAAAATCGGAATTTCCTATAAAGTAAAAAAGGCCTTGGTGATTACTCACCAAGACCCGACTCTATCGCTGTCACTAATGCGTCCATTGCAGCAGCCTCGTCCTCGCCTTCGCAGACAAGCTCAATCTCATCTTCCGCCTTCACACAAGCCCCCAACACACTCAATACGCTCTTTGCATTGGCAGTGGTATCTTTGAATGTGAAAGTGATCAATGATTTAAATTTCATTGCTTCTTTACACAAGATTCCGGCCGGTCTCAAATGCAGTCCGCTTGGATTATGAATAGTAACCTTTCTGCTAATCATACGCGCTCTCCTTACTTCTTTTCGTATTATTTTTCAGTAGTATTTTCCGTTTCTGCATCCTGAACTATTTTCACAGCAGTAGTAACACTGTTCACCACTTCATAGCCTACAGGCAGCGTAATCGTAACCGGCATGTTATATGTTCCGGCGCCTTTGCCGGTGAAGTCTATGGCAGCTTTGATATCGCTGCTTCCCAATTGACTCAGATCACGGCTTTCCTCTCGAACCCGTACCTGAATTCCATCCGTCTCATATACAACCTGAAGGCCTTCACCAACATTCAATGCCTGAATACTGGTTGTAGAAACAGAATATTCCTGACTATCCTGGGGCAGTACACTGACTGTGACAATGACCGTCCCATTGGTTCCTGATGTTAATTTTACACCATCAGGGAGTAGTTCTTCAAGATTAATTTTCGTTTCAAAATCATTATTATGATCTGTCACGTCAATATACTCACTGGGGATTTCAATCACATTTCCATCGTCTGCCAACGCATTCAATGCATCGTCTGTTCCTGCCACACTAACCTTATTGGGTGTCAGTGAAATTTTACTGACTTTGTATCCGCTTCGCGGTGTTCCCACATATCCAGCCTGAAGCGTAATATCACTTCGAATCTTCCACAAATCTACGGACACATTAACGCTTGGATTGGTAATGTCATACTTCAGATAACCCATCTGACGGGCACTCAGAGGCTCCTGATTCTTATCGATAATCCTGAGCCCTGCTGTAAGTATAGTATCTTCTGTCAATCCAGAGACATCGTCTATTGTAGCAATCACCTTATCAATCTTTTGTATCAGGGATTGCGGACCTGTAATCTTAATCTTTTCCGGATTTGCCTGCAAACCGCCTACTTCATATCCCTTGCCAGCAATTTCCTCATCTGAAGACACAGTCACCAGAAATTC
The DNA here is from genome assembly GCA_947039785.1 of uncultured Lachnospiraceae bacterium. Classification (GTDB taxonomy): domain Bacteria; phylum Bacillota; class Clostridia; order Lachnospirales; family Lachnospiraceae; genus JALFVM01. Next base: position 1,822 of record CAMQZX010000067.1, read on the forward strand.
CTGAGTCATCATATCATCCAGAGTGATACTCATATTCACTGGACTTGCCTTAATATTTCCAGGCGAGATTCCCGGACAGGATACGGTAATAGGCACCATCACAGGTGTCGTGTTCATATCCACAATCTGAGTCAGATCCGCTGTAGCTGTGATATCCGATGCCTTGATATTGTCCACAATGGAGCGCTTTCCTGTCACTTCCACCGTGATAATATCCTGATCTTCCTCTACCAGACACATCAGTCCTGCACTTTCAATATAGGACTCATTCTTCATATTAACCACCACACCTGATATGCTGGCATACCGAATGGGGTCATCTACATTTACTACCAGAAGCCATACAACAATAGCGATCACAACAGACATCAGTTTGAGGGGTATATTACTTAGCAGTTTTTTCGTCATGTTTCAATCGCCCCTTCCATAATTTGAATTTACCGGTATCTACCGTTGTCTTATTCTGCACGATACGCAATTCTGCTTTTAATTCATCCATGGAAACATTTCGGTTAATCTTACCTCCCTGTGCGGTCGATACCTGTCCTGTCTCTTCTGAGACAATAATCGTCAGGGAGTCACTTACTTCACTGATACCAACCGCAGCCCTGTGTCTTGTTCCCAACTGCTTGCTCAGTGCCATATTATCGGACAGAGGCAGATAACAGGTAGCTGCCACAATTCGGTTGTTACGGATAATAATCGCACCATCGTGAAGAGGGGTATTGTGCTCAAAAATGTTGATCAGCAACTGACTGCTGACAAGAGAATCAATCATAATACCGGTTCTCTCATATTCGCTCAGCAAAATCTCCTGTTCCATGACAATCAGAGCACCAGTCTTAACCTCTCCCATGTCAAAACACGCTCTGGCAATCTCATTAATGGTCTTATCGGTGAATCTCTCCTGGATTTCCTTCCCCGAGTCAAATGGAATGAGAGAAGCGATAATCTTCTTCTCGCCCAACTGCTCCAAAACCTTGCGCAGCTCCGGCTGAAAAATAACAATGATACCGGTGATCAGTACCGTACCCAGCTTCTCCACAATCCACAGAATCGTATTCATCTCAAAGACATATGCCGCAAAGATAAATGCCAATACAACTAAAATACCCTTCATCAGAGTGTATGCCCTGGTATTCTTGATCCAGAGCATAAAGTGATAGACAAAGATGGTGATGAGCAGAATTTCGATAATGTCAATAATGCCAATTCGCGGTAATGATATTTTCGTGATATAAGTCTCAATGATTTGTCCTATATTACCCATTCATCTGCTCCTTTCTCCGTATTTTCACATTATAAATCTTTCAAAGATTCTTCTAATTTCTTTTCAAAATCAATCTCCTCCTGGGAAGCCGTCGGCTCCTCAGATACAAGAGGTTTCTCGCCAACCGGAGGAAGTAACTCTTCCTGCGGTGTGCCGTTAATCTTCTTAATCTGTCTGACTGATGTGCCGACAGAAGCCTTCGGAACAGCTTTCACATAATAATAGTAATCATCATCTTCAAATTCCAGATTTTCTGTTCTGGTGTAATCTCCTCCAAAAGCAAAGAATTCAAAAATCACGCCCAGCACAGCTGCCACCACTGCTGATATAATCAGGGAAACCATAGAAAGTTCCATATCCAGAAACAATCCCCCTGCCAGCATGATGGATACATATGTGATCACTCCTACAATAATCGCAATTCTCCATGCATAATCCATGGAACGTGTACGCAGCAAATATACCAGAAGAATCACAATCACAAAGGCTACAACTGTAATCCACATTTCCTGATTCTTCATCAATCCATCTAAAATCACCTTTAACTTCTGAGCGATTTCTGTGTCCTCATTCTGCAAGACACTGGCCTGCTCATGAACCATTTTCATAAAATAAGTAAGAATCACACCACTGGCTGCCGGCGCCGCTGTCAGCGGTCCTCCCAACAATCCGCTTCCCAGCGGAACTGCCGCCGGAACGTTTAAAACGAATCCAATGGGTGTAAAAATCAATGCCAGATTCGCACTGGGACTAAAACGTAAAAACAAAATCAGCATCAAAATGATCAACACCAGAGCAAATACTGCAACTTCACGTGCCAGTGCATAGCAATGCCCTATGATTAACACAAATCCCAGCATAACAATACCGTTTCCCGGAAGAATCGCACACAGCAAAGATAAGATCAGTACCACAAAAATGCTATTCAACGCTGCGGAAAATCCCAGAGTGCGATTGATCCACATAAAATATACCAACGCTAAAACAAATTTCAATACAGGCAGCAGATAAATCTCATGCTTCCCATAAAATCCCTTAATATTCTGCTTCATCTCCAACAATGCTGTCATTATTTTCTCCTCCTGCTCTTAGTCTGAGGGATATTCTCAGCCTCATCCCCCACGTACATCTGAGCAATCTTACCCAATTGCACGTAATATTTCTTCACGCTCTTTTTGGCGCGGCTGTATTTTACAGAATACAGAACATAAATGAGCAGCGAATACAATACCAGCAAAATCAGATATATGATGATCAATCCGATTCCCAAGCCGATCAGATTCATTTTATGTATATTGTCCATCAGTTCTTCTGCAAAATACCCAGCTACAATAGCCAAAATCAGCACATATGCGATTGTGATCAGAAAAAAATTCTTAATCAACGCCAGCCCTATGTAGTCACTGCGGTAATATTTACTCACCGGCAGATATTTCTTGCCTTCATGTTCCTCATAGGAAGCCAGCTTCGTCATAATCCTGACTTTTTCTTCATTCAACATAACTAACTCCTCAACTCGCTGTAATTTTTAGACATACTCATACGGATTCATTGTAACATAGATCCACTTTTGTGAAAAGGGGGTTTTAGAATCTAATTTTAAAAGCCCTTTCCCTGACACAGTGTGAGAAAATATACCCGGCCAGTCCCGTTAGCCTTCAGAATATGAGCTGCAGCATCAATGGTACTTCCCGTGGTATAGACATCATCTACCAGCAGTACACTCCTGTAAGGATGGGCAGAGTGTCCGATTTGAAATGCCTGTTTAAGATTCCCACGTCTCTCAGCGGCAGTCAGCTCCTTCTGGGCTCTCCCTTCCTGTACACGGCAAATCCCATTTGTCTCCACAGGAATTCCAAAACACTCCCCTAACCCTCTTGCCAGATATTCTGCCTGGTTAAATCCCCGCATTTTCTGCTTTTTGGGAAACATGGGTATGGGCTGGATACATTCCGGCTTCCACCTCATTATATAGGGTCTGCCATAGTGTGCCATGGCCTGAACATAAAAATCCCCGTACTCCCTTCGGCCATAAAACTTATAATTCTCAATGGACTCCCGCATTTTATCGTCGTAAGGATAAATACCAATTCCCTGATCAAATTGATGAACAATCCGTTTACAGTCACCACAGTACTCCCTGGTTTTGTCTGACAGACTTTTTCCGCATTTCATACATCTGGGCTGGCCGATGGGAATCATCTTCCGAACACAGTCAGGGCAGATTAACTCCCCTTTGGGTGCAACCACCTGGTGACAGACAGGACAGCATCTGGGATAAATGCCATCCAACAACATTTTCTTAAAATTCATGCATCGCCTTTCTCCCCAAACTCTCTTATGCGATATTCCAGGGTACTGTATCGTCTCTGCTCCCGCTCATTGTCGATCATCGCCTGAAATGCCACTTCACTTCCCACCACGGTAACACATTTTCTCGCCCTTGTTACCGCTGTATACAGAAGATTTCGATTCATCAGCATCTTCGGTCCGCCCAGAATGGGCATCACCACTGCCGGATACTCGCTTCCCTGGGACTTATGTATGGTAATGGCATATGCCAGTTCCAATTCATCCAGCTGTTTATAGCTGTACTCCACGAACCGCCCCTCTTCAAATTCTACAGTTATTGTCTCTGCAAAATCATTCAAGTCACGAATAATCCCCATGTCCCCATTAAATACACCGATTCCTGTATCGATGGGAATGTTATAACGCCCCCGGATCTCCCATTCAAGCTGATAGTTGTTCTTAATCTGCATCACCTTATCTCCCTGTCGAAACAGATGCTGGCCAAACTCTTTCTCCTTTTTACCGGGAGAAGGTGGATTCAGATACCTCTGCAGAATCTGGTTAAGCTGCTCCACACCGAGAATTCCCTTCCGCATAGGTGTAAGCACCTGAATATCTGAAGGCTTGGCGTCCACAAATTTGGGCAATTTTTCCTGAATCAATGCGATAAGTACACGGATAATAATGGTGGCATCATATCGCTTCAAAAAGAAAAAGTCCATGCTTTTATTGTCCAGAGGAACCGGATCTCCGTGATTGATTCTATGGGCATTCAGCACAATGTCGCTTCTTGTGGCCTGTCTGAATATTCTATTCAGCTCCACCACATGAAATGCGTGGGAATTGATGATGTCTTTCAGTACATTTCCCGGCCCTACACTTGGAAGCTGATCCACATCTCCCACAAGAATCAATCGGGTACCTACGGTAATAGCAGACAGCAGCGCATGCATCAGATAAATATCCACCATAGACATCTCATCGATAATTACCACATCCGCCTCCAGAGGATTCTCATCATTTCTCTCGAACTGAACAATGGAAGATTGTTCTTCCATATTTCCCGACAGCTCCAGCAGGCGATGAATGGTACTTGCCTCACAGCCAGTGGTCTCCGTCATGCGCTTGGCAGCTCTTCCTGTAGGAGCTGCCAGAGCAATACTCATCCCCTCCCCAGAAAAATACTGAATCATGGTGTTGATGGTAGTTGTCTTGCCGGTTCCCGGACCTCCTGTCAGGATAAAAAGGCCATTCTGAGCAGCTTCAATGACTGCCTGATGCTGCATCTCATCCAAAGTGGTCTGCATTTCCTCTTCAATCCGGGTAATTCTACGCTCTAAAACAGTCAAATCCACCGTTCCGGATACATTCAGATCGTTGAGCATCCGGGCAGTATCCAGCTCCAGATGATAAAGCTGGCTTCCATAGACGATTACCTCATCCTGAAATTCCTTCAGCACGATTTTCCGCTCCATGGCCAGATTCATCATATGACGCTCCATTCCCTCTGAACCGATTTCCAGCATACGGGAAGTCTGTTCCAGCAGCTCTCTCTGGGGCAGGTAAATATGTCCTGCCTGGGTGGACTGAGTCAGCACATACAGCATTCCGCTACGGATGCGGTATTCGGAATCTCGTCGGATACCAATCTTAACAGCAATATCATCAGCGATCTTAAATCCCACCCCTGGAATATCCTCAGCCATCTGATAGGGATTATCCTTGATGATTCCATACATCTCCTGACCATACTGCTGATAAATTTTCGCCCCCAAAGTCAAAGAAATGCCGTATTGCTGCAAAAACATCATGGCATTTCTCATATGGGATTTTTCCGCGATCTGCTGACCGATTTCCCTTGCCATGCGCTGACTGATTCCCTTGATTTCTGCCAGACACTCCGGCTCCTCTTCAATAATCCGCAGAGTATCTTCCTTGAAATGGCGAACAATCCTGGCAGCCAAAGCGGTTCCCACACCTTTGATTGCTCCGGAGCCCAGATATCTCTCCAATGCCATGGCATCTTCCGGAACCTTAGTCTGAAACGCCTCTATTTGAAATTGTTTTCCGTAGGTGTGATGCTCTGTGAACATTCCCTGGGCCTCTATGGTTTCCCCCTGGGAAATGTACTGAAGACATCCCACACAGGTAACCTCCTCATCCTCAGTCTGAAGAACAAAGACGGTATACCCATTTTCCTCATTCCGGAAAATAATGTTCTCTATATATCCTGTAATTGTATCCTTCATACTTTCTCCCTTATACAAAATGCCTAGAAAAACGCATATTTAGCAGCTTAGAAAAGATCCACCGGACCTTTTCATTCAAGGTTGGCAAAAAAGGAGGCGCAGTTGTCTGCATTCCTCCCTTCATCCCTAAACTTCTACGGCATCTGAGCTGCCACCTTGGCATACTTGCCTGTTCCCACAGCCACAGCCAACATGGGATCCTGCGCCAGAAGTGTGTTGATTCCAGTCTTTTGCTCCACCAGATTCTCCATGCCATCCAGCATCGCACCTCCTCCGGTGAGAACAATTCCCCGGTCCACAATATCTGCTGCCAGTTCCGGTGGTGTCTGCTCCAGCACACTGTGAATCCCGTCCAGAATCTGCAGCGTACAGTCTTTCAGCGCCTGACGGATTTCCTCAGAGGTCAGTGTGGTCACCTTGGGAAGTCCTGTGATTACATTTCTTCCCTTCACTTCCATGGTCTTTACCTCTGAGTTCTCCCATACGGTTCCGATCTTTATCTTAATACTCTCAGCCATCTGTTCCCCAATAAACAGATTATGATTTTTGCGCACATGGCGCATAATAGCCTCGTCAAAATTGTCTCCTGCCACCTTGATTGAATTGGACACTACTGTACTTCCCAGAGAAATAATAGCCATATCAGTGGTTCCTCCGCCGATGTCTACAATCATATTTCCACAGGGTCGATTCACATCAATTCCCGCTCCGATGGCTGCTGCAATTGGCTCTTCAATGAGAAATACTTCTCTGGCTCCTGCCTGATAAGTAGCCTCCTCCACAGCCTTTTTCTCCACTTCTGTCACCCCGCTGGGGATACAAATGGTGATTCTGGGCTTACGGAATGCTCTTCGTCCGATGGCCTTGGAAATAAAGTATTTCAGCATTTTCTCTGTAATACTGTAATCTGCTATGACTCCTTGACGCAGAGGGCGTATGGCAATAATATTCCCCGGTGTTTTCCCTATCATCTGACGTGCTTCTTCTCCCATAGCGATAACCTTCTCGTTATCCTTATCATAAGCAACCACGGAAGGCTCCTTCAGTATGATGCCCTTCCCGGAAGAACAAACCAATATACTGCTTGTCCCCAAATCAATTCCAATATCCACTGCCGGCATAGCAATCCCCTTTCTGTACTCACATGACCATGACATCGATAGATTGTTCTCTGCTTCCTATTTCCACATTCCTGATATCATGACTATTATTATATACAATAATCTCAGAAATAGAAAGATATTTTTCTTTCGAATACAATTTAACCTGTCAGACAATGTTATTTATTTCTCGTCCAAATACCTGGCAATGTATTTTCCGGTATAAGACTCTGGTACTTGAATTACCTCTTCCGGTGTTCCTTTGGCGATGACCGTACCGCCGCGGTCTCCTCCTTCCGGTCCGATGTCGATAATATAATCTGCAGTTTTGATTACATCCAGATTATGTTCGATAACCAGCACTGTGTTACCGCCCTCTGCCAGTCTTTGAAGAATTTCAATAAGCTTGTGTACATCGGCAAAGTGGAGTCCTGTGGTCGGCTCGTCTAAAATATAGATGGTCTTTCCTGTGCTTCGCCTACTCAGCTCTGTGGCCAGCTTCACCCTCTGCGCTTCTCCTCCTGATAAAGTGGTGGAAGGCTGTCCCAGACGGATGTAAGACAATCCCACGTCGTAAAGTGTCTGAATTTTTCTGTGGATAGACGGAATATGTTCAAAGAAAGTCAATGCCTCCTCCACCGTCATATCCAGCACATCGTAAATACTCTTATCTTTATATTTTACTTCCAGCGTCTCTCTGTTATACCGCTTGCCATGGCATACTTCACAGGGCACATACACATCCGGCAAAAAGTGCATCTCAATTTTTAAAATACCATCGCCGCTGCAGGCTTCGCATCGTCCGCCTTTCACATTAAAGCTGAAACGTCCCTTTTTGTAGCCTCTTGCCTTGGCATCAGCAGTGGCAGCAAACAGATCCCGAATCTGATCAAACACCCCCGTATAAGTCGCCGGATTGGAACGAGGAGTACGGCCAATAGGTGACTGATCAATGTTAATCACCTTATCAAGTTGATCCACGCCAAGAATCTTATCGTGCTTGCCCGGAATGGTACGGGCACGATTCAGCTTTTTTGCCAGTCCTTTGTACAAAATCTCATTGACAAGAGAACTCTTACCGGAACCAGACACACCCGTGACACAAGTCATCACACCCAGAGGAATATCCACATCTATATTTTTCAGATTATTCTGGCTCGCACCCTTCACAGTGAGAAATCCTGCAGGTGTCTTTCTCACCCGGGGTACGGGAATCTTCATTTTTCCGCTTAAGTAAGCTCCTGTAATGGAGTTTTTATTCTTCATCAGTTCCTTTGCCGTTCCGATTCCCACCAGCTCTCCGCCGTGTTCCCCGGCACCGGGACCGATATCCACCACGCAATCTGCTGCCAGCATGGTATCCTCATCGTGCTCCACCACAATCAGGGTATTCCCCAGATCTCTCAGATGCTTCAAGGTAGCCAGCAGCTTATCATTATCTCTCTGATGCAGACCAATACTCGGTTCATCTAGAATATAAGCCACACCCACCAGTCCGGATCCAATCTGTGTGGCTAAACGGATTCTCTGGGCTTCGCCTCCCGACAGGGAGCCTGTGGCACGGGACAAGGTCAGATATTCCAATCCCACATCGGACAAAAAGCCCACTCTTGCCGTAATCTCCTTTAACACCTGCTGCCCAATCAGTTGCTGCTGGGTGGTCAGCTCCATGGACTCCAGCCATGTCTTTAATTTTTCAATGGACATGGAGGTGACATCATGGATGTTTTTTCCACAAACGGTCACCGCCAGAGCTTCCTTCTTCAGGCGCTGTCCCTTGCAGACAGGGCATGGGGTAATCTGCATAAAAGTCTCATATTCCTGACGGCTGGCTTCAGAGCCAGTCTCCCGATATCGTCTCTCCACATTACGGACCAAGCCTTCAAATGCCACATCATAGACACCTTCTCCCCGCTGTCCCTTGTAATACACTTTTACCGATTTTCCGTTGGTTCCGTGAATAATTACATCCTTAACTTTCTGGAGATATTCTTCAAAAGGAGTATCCAAATCAAAGTCATACTCCTTTGCCAAAGCCTGCAAAATAGCATTGGTAAAGCTTCCCTTATCGTTACAGGACTGCCATCCCATCACCACAATGGCACCTTCATTGATACTGAGGCTCTGATTTGGAATCATTAAATCCTGATCAAATTCCATGCGATAACCAAGTCCGGTACACTCCGGGCAGGCACCAAATGGATTATTGAAAGAAAAGCTTCGCGGTTCAATTTCATCCACACTGACACCGCAGTCCGGACAGGAAAAGCTCTGACTGAAATTCAGATATTTTCCATCCATGGTATCCACCACCAAAAGTCCTTCTGACAAATTCAGCACAGTCTCAATGGAATCGGTCAATCTCTTCTCAATCCCCGCCTTCACCATCAGACGGTCCACCACAATGGCGATGGTATGCTTGATGTTTTTGTCCAGTACAATCTCCTCGGACAATTCATACATACTGCCGTCCACATGCACACGGACAAATCCACTCTTTCTCGCTTTCTCCAACAGCTTAACATGAGTTCCCTTCCTGCCTCTCACCACCGGCGCCAAAAGCTGTATCTTTGTACGCTCCGGCAGGGCCATAATCTGGTCTACCATCTGGTCTACCGTCTGCTTCATAATCTCCTTACCGCACACCGGGCAATGGGGAATGCCGATTCGGGCAAACAGCAGACGGAAATAGTCATAAATCTCCGTCACAGTTCCCACAGTGGAGCGTGGGTTGCGGTTAGTGGATTTCTGGTCAATGGAAATAGCTGGGGAGAGTCCTTCGATGCTCTCCACATCCGGCTTTTCCATCTGCCCAAGGAATTGTCTCGCATAGGAAGACAGGGATTCCATATAACGTCTCTGTCCCTCCGCATAAATCGTATCAAATGCCAGAGAACTCTTACCGGAACCGCTGAGTCCTGTGAGAACTACCAGCTCATTCCTGGGAATATCCACATTCAGATTCTTCAAATTGTTCTCATTGGCGCCTCTGATTTTAATAAATTGTCTGTTGTTTTTTCTTACAGCCATATAATCTCCTTAATCTGTGTCCTTTCCAATCAATGATAAACTGATAACTACTAAGGAACCTGTCCCTCATAGTCACATTATTACATGCCTCTTACTTGATACTTTTATCTTTCTCTGAAAAAGCTCTCCATATTCCTATCAGGTTTCTGCCAGAGACTTATATTCAGAAGCTTTATTTAGTGTATCACAGACGGAAGATTATTGCAAACATTTGTTCTGTTTTTTTGATACTTCATAAAAATCAGCGTTACTGTTCACGCACCACTGACCCGCGAGGTGTTTTGAGGCTGATGGCAACTAAAACAGAAATTCCACAAAAACCTGATTTGACAGGGAAATGCCTTTTCTTGTCAGATGCAGGTTCTCTCCCTTTACGTCCAAAAGCCCCTGATTTTTCAACTTTTCAATCTGTTTTCCATAGACCTCCCTGATTTCCTTTCCAAAGATTTTCTGAAATTCTTTCATGGAAATTCCTTCTGTCAGGCGAAGTCCCAGAAACATAAACTCTTCTACCTGATCCTGCCAGTCCAGTATCTCCACCTCCTCACGAATCATTTGTGGTTTCTCTGCCAAAGTCAGGTAATGTTTCAAATCCCTGGTGTTATGAAATCTCTGATTCCTGCGCAGGGAAGAAGAGCCCAGCCCCACACCCAGGTAGTCCATCCTCTTCCAGTATCCAACATTATGGCGGCATTCTTGCCCCTTTCTGGCATAATTGGAGATTTCATACTGGTAGTAACCGTATTCCTTCAAAATCTCCCCTGTCTGCTCATACATCAGCCGTTCTTCCTCCTCGGAGGGCAGCGCAAGCTCCTGGCGACAGAATCGGTCATGAAAGGGAGTTTCCTCCTCCACGATGAGACTGTATGCCGATATATGTTCCGGTCCCAGTTTTGCAATGATTCTCAGATTGTATTCCCAGTTATCCACCGTCTGGCCTGGAATTCCTGACATCAAATCCACATTAATATTCTCAAATCCACAGATTCGCGCCATCTCATACTGCTTCTGAAATTGGTCAAAGGTGTGAATTCTCCCCAGTTCCCGCAGCTCCCGATCTGTAGCAGACTGACATCCCATACTGAGACGGTTGATGCCGCTTGCCCGATACTCCTGAAGTTTCCCATTATCTAATGTCCCCGGATTTGCCTCTATGGTAATCTCACAGTCTGAAGTAAGCGAATAGGCTCTTCCGATGGTCTCCATCATTTTTCCTACCAGGCCATACTCCAGGGTGGACGGTGTTCCTCCTCCTATAAAAATAGAAGAAACTTTTTCACCCTCACACTCCCCGGCTGCCGCCAAAAGCTCCCGCTCCAGTGCATTCATATACTGCGCCTTTACCAATACATCCCCGGAAAAGGAGAGGAAATCACAATAATCACATTTTTTCACACAGAAAGGAATATGCACATACAGCTCCATGTTCCTCTGCTCCTTCCTATTATCTTTCTGCTTAAGTTACAGATAAAGAGTAAGTTCAAAAAACCGATGAACCCTTTGCGATCCATCGGTCTTGCTCTTATTTATCGTCCAATTTTAACACGCTCATAAAGGCTTTCTGCGGAATCTCTACATTACCCACCTGACGCATACGCTTTTTACCCTCTTTCTGCTTCTCCAACAGCTTCTTCTTACGGGTAATATCACCTCCGTAACATTTTGCCAAAACATCCTTACGCATGGCTTTTACAGTCTCACGGGCAATAATCTTGCTTCCGATGGCAGCCTGAATGGGAATCTCAAAAAGCTGTCGTGGAATCTCTTCTTTCAGCTTCTCACACATTCTGCGTCCTCTCTCATAGGCAGTATCAGCATGTACAATAAAGGAAAGAGCATCCACTTCTTCCTTATTTACCAGAATATCCAATTTCACCAGATTACTTCGCTCATAATTATCCAGCTCGTAATCCAAAGATGCATAACCTCTGGAACGAGATTTCAATGCGTCGAAGAAATCATAAATAATCTCATTGAGAGGCAGACGATATCTCAAAAGTGCTCTCGTCTCCTCCATATATTCCATTCCTTGATACTGTCCCCGGCGCTCCTGACACAGCTCCATGATGGACCCGATAAACTCGGTGGTCACCATGATCTCCGCCTTTACCATAGGTTCTTCCATGTAGTCAATTTCTGCAGGGTCCGGCAGGTTGGACGGATTGGTCAGCTCAATGATTTCCCCGTTGGTCTTATAAACCTTGTAAATTACACCAGGAGCGGTGGTAACCAGATCCAGGTTATATTCTCTCTCCAAACGTTCCTGAATGATTTCCAGATGCAGCAATCCCAAAAATCCACAGCGGAAACCAAAGCCCAACGCAATGGAAGTCTCCGGCTCATAGAACAGAGAAGCATCGTTTAACTGCAATTTCTCCAATGCATCTCTTAAATCCTGATATTTAGCTCCATCAGCTGGATACAAGCCACAGTATACCATTGGATTTACCTTCTTGTAACCTGGCAGCGGCTCTGCGCAGGGACGGGAATTGTCTGTGATAGTGTCACCCACCCGGGTATCCTGTACATTCTTGATGCTGGCAGTGATATAGCCTACCATACCGGCGCTTAACTCGTCACAGGGAATAAATTGTCCCGCACCGAAATAGCCAACTTCTACCACTTCTTCCACTGCGCCTGTTGCCATCATACGGATCGGAGTTCCCTTCTTCACCGTTCCCTCTTTAATACGGCAAAATACAATTACGCCCCGATAAGAATCATACAGCGAATCAAAAATCAATGCCTGCAAGGGCGCTGTAGGATCTCCCTGAGGAGACGGAATCCGATGAACAATAGCTTCCAAAACATCCTCAATATTCTGTCCCGTCTTGGCAGAAATCAGCGGTGCATCCTGTGCTTCGATTCCGATGATATCCTCAATTTCATTGATCACCCGCTCCGGCTCTGCACTGGGCAAGTCAATCTTATTAATTACCGGAAATACATCCAGGTTGTGATCCAGTGCCAGATATACATTTGCCAAAGTCTGAGCCTCAATTCCCTGAGCCGCATCCACCACCAGAATGGCTCCGTCACAGGCAGCCAGACTTCTGGACACCTCATAGTTAAAATCTACGTGTCCCGGAGTATCAATTAAATTAAAAATATATTCCTGACCGTCCTGTGCTTTATATACAATGCGGACTGCCTGAGATTTGATGGTGATTCCTCTCTCACGCTCCAAATCCATATTGTCAAGAACCTGAGACTGCATCTCCCGTACTGTTAAAAGTCCTGTCTTCTCAATGATTCTGTCCGCCAATGTGGATTTGCCGTGATCGATATGTGCTATAATACAAAAATTTCTTATCTTACTCTGATCTATCGTTCCCATGTAATTCCTCCATGCTTCTAATAACGATGTCTGAACCAAAACAATACCACGTGTACCCGGAAGTTTATTCCAGCGATTTTCAAACATACATAAGATATTATAACAAGGATTTTTTCGTTTGTCATTCACCTTTTAACACTTTATTTAAAATCCATGCCAGAGGAGCCATGGCATTTCTTGCTTCTTCTACTGTATTATTCTGTGCCCCCACCTCAATAAGCAATGCCCGGGGGCGCAAATGGAGATTGTAACGTAAACTGGAAAGATAGATGGGACGGTTAAAGCCGGGGAAATATTGGGCAGATGCCAATTGCAACTGGAAGGAAAATGCCAGATTCTCTGCAATATTGGGATTTGGCAGGTATTCGATGTTTCCGTTTTTGGCACTGTAGCTTAAACCGTTAAAAAACATGATCTGAGCCGTAGGCTTGCCGTCCACCTCTGTCACAAGATGACGATCCTCCGGCACACCGTCTCTGTGCAGGTCGATGGTTACCTGAACAGAAGGATTTTCTGCCAACAACTGCTCCACCTTGGCCCTGGAATAGTCATAGGCACCACTTCGGTCAATCTCCCCATTGACCACGTCGAAGGAATCCGTCACATGAATAACCCCATACCCATAGGTCTCCTGCAAAATAGATACCAGTGTATCTCCCACTCCAACAATGGAGGTTCCCGGATCTCCGGCAACAGAATCTGCGTAAGTTTCCTGTGAGTGGCTGTGATAGATCAGAATCTGGGGAGCTGCCGTATCCTGGGGCAGGCTCATGTCTTTGTCCAACAATGCACTTGCGCTGATCTGGTCACTGTTGGTGGCGGTATTGGCATCCACGATGAAGAAATTATCTATCAGGTATTCATAATCCTCCAACTTCTCTCTGGCAATTTCCACAGCCGGGGAGCGCTGAGTTGGCGTTGACTGGGAGACTGTCTCTTCTGTCTGTTGGGGCGCAGGAGTCGGCTCTGGCTCCTGAACGATTTCCTGAGCGGACTCCTCCCCTTGTTCTTCTGGAGTCTCAAGGGATTCTGCTGTCTCTTCCTGTCCTCTGTCATTTTCCCCAATCACCTGCTGCGCCAAATACGCCTGATTTGCTTCCACTATGGCTGTGTAGGTACGCTCATCCTCTGTCAGAGGCTCCATGGCGGATTTTGTTTTACAATAGGTCATAAGGGGCAGCATTTGAGCCAAAATCCCCGACTCTCTCTCCGGTTTTTGAGAAGCCCAGAAAAAGACAGGCAGATAGGCTGCAAATCCCACGAACATACATAGACATAGAAACATACAGATGGCTTTCTGACTTTTTGTCACCTGATCACCTCACTTGAGTGTGCCAACACTCTTTAGACTATATATGTCCTCAAAATTAAGATTATGTTACCATTCCCATCAGAAAAAGCCGGAAGCACAGTGCAATACGCAATGACAGCCCAGAATTACAGCCGGTTATACTTCCTGAAATGCTATATTCAGACCTTCCGAAATGGTAAAGCTCAGTCGTTTTACCGTATCGTCCACATCTTTCGGTGTCACAAACATCTGATTTAGACTGGGTGTGATCATCTCATCCAGAAATTCCTTTCTCTCCTGCTCTTCCAGAACGTCCAGCAAATGCTCCATGGCATCGTAGACAATGGTTGCTGCATCCACCACTGTAGGCACGCCGATTCCGATGACTTTCGCCTGGAGCGTTTCTTCGTTTAACCCCTGTCTGTGATTTCCCACTCCGGAACCAGGATTGATGCCTGTGTTGGTAATCTGAATGGTGCGGTTTAGACGTTTTGTACTACGGGCCGCCAGAGCATCCACGGCAATGACCACATCCGGCTTGGTCTCATTGATTACTCCCTGAATAATTTCCAGCGTTTCCATTCCTGTCTGCGCCATAACCCCAGGAACAATACCGCTGACCATGACCTGAGTGTCATCCTCCATAACTTCTTTCCCGTATTCCCGAATAATATGTCTTGTGATGTGGAGATTTTCCACCACGCGAGGACCGAGGGCATCCGGTGTTACCTGACGGTTTCCCAAGCCCACCACCAGAACCGACTCCACCTTCTTTTTAGGCAGAAGCTGCACAATATGTCCTGCCAGCTCTTTGGAAATCTCCCGATGATAATCCTCGTCAGGCACGGACATATTCGGAGCTTCAATAGTAACGTAAGTGCCCTGGGGTTTTCCCATGGTTTTGGCTCCGTTTTCTGTCTCAATTTTCACAACAGTGGTGTGAATATCCTTATCCTGATTGTATTGTTCATGTACCACCACACCTCGAATTTCCACATCTCTCTCTTCAAACCGTTCTTTTGCCTCCAGAGCCAGGTCCGTTCGTATTTTGTAAGTTCCCAACATAATCTCAATTACCTCCAAACGTGCTGATAAATTGTAATTGCTCACTCTGTGAACAGTAACCTTTTCATTTATTTTTCTCAATTTATTGGAAATTATGTATTGACAAACAACAGGACTATATACTAAAATATATAAGCATGTTTCATTGGAATGCCCGTGTCTGTTCCAATGATAATATAAATAAAAAAAGCCCTTAAATAAACTTTAAAACAATTGATATTCTATTGGAGGTGTACAAGTTGGCAAACATTAAATCCGCAAAAAAGAGAATCCTGGTTAACCAGACTAAAGCTGCAAGAAACAAATCTATCCGATCTGCTGTTAAGACTTCTATCAAGAAAGTAGAAG
Organism: uncultured Lachnospiraceae bacterium; assembly: GCA_947039785.1. GTDB lineage: Bacteria > Bacillota > Clostridia > Lachnospirales > Lachnospiraceae > JALFVM01. The sequence continues at coordinate 17,804 of CAMQZX010000067.1, forward strand.
CTGCTGTAGCTACAAAAGATAAAGCTGCTGCAACTGCTGCACTTACAAGTGCAACAGCAACAATCAGCAAAGCTGCATCCAAAGGCGTTTATCATAAAAACAACGCTGCCAGAAAAGTTTCTCGCTTAGCTCAGATGGTTAATAAATTGGCATAATAAAATAGATTTATAAAAAACAAAGCTGAGAATAAGAAACAG
>CAMQZX010000068.1 GCA_947039785.1 uncultured Lachnospiraceae bacterium
TGCATCATTTCTGTGCATCGCGCAGCGTGTTGCTGGGAACGTAGTGAACAGTAACTAGATTTTACATAATCTTAACGGAACTTTTGTTGGCAAATTGGAGTAAAGTGGATTATAGTAGTATCAATAAGAGGGAGTAGCTGGCACGTTTTGTGTTTGCGATGTCGTCAATCTCGATGGAGTGATCCGTCCGTATCGTGATGAAACAGCGAGACTTTTATTGCACATGTTAAGGTGCAATAAAGGCTCGCTTTTTTTGCATCTGAAATGGAGCAGGATATGGTCTGGAGGATTGGTTTCTGGAATTTATATGGAAGTTGGTATGAAAGACTGTTTTTTGCCAATAACTTATTTAGGTGAGGAGGAATGACAGGATGATTTATTACAATGAGACGGCACAGAATGTGCGGCAGAGTATCAACGGCTCTCAGGAGTCATTGACCAGTATTCAGGCCCGGATGAATCAGGAAAAGTATGGGTTGAATGAGCTGGTTGATGGAAAGAATAAGAGTATTCCCTTGATTTTTCTGGAGCAGTTTAAGGATTTCCTGGTAATTATTTTGATTGTGGCGGCGGTGGTATCCGGCTTTCTGGATGATGTGGAGAGTATGATCGTAATTTTGGTGGTGATTACCATTAATGCCATTTTGGGAACAGTTCAGACGGTGAAAGCGGAGCATTCTTTGAACAGTCTGAAAGAGTTGTCGGCGCCTTCTGCCAAGGTTATGAGAGACGGAGACTTGATTGAGATTCCCAGCAGAGAAGTGACTGTAGGGGATGAGGTGCATCTGGAGGCTGGGGATTACATTCCGGCGGATGGACGAATCATTACCAATGCCAGCATGAAAGTTGACGAAAGCGCCCTGACAGGAGAGAGTCTTGGAGTGGAGAAGCTGACAGGAGCCATATCCGGGGAAGTTCCTTTGGGAGATCGGAAGAATATGGTGTATTCCGGAAGCTTCGTCACTTATGGACGAGGCTCTTATATCGTCACAGATATTGGAATGAACACAGAGGTGGGGAAAATTGCTTCCATGTTGAAGGCGGCGGAAGAAAAGAAGACGCCTTTGCAGGTGAATCTGGACAATTTCGGTAAAAAGTTGTCTATCATCATCTTAATCTTCTGCGGCGTTTTGTTTGGAATTAATGTATTTCGGGGAGAAAGTCCAACACAAGCATTTCTTTTTGCAGTGGCACTGGCGGTAGCTGCCATACCGGAGGCCTTAAGCTCCATCGTCACCATTGTATTGTCCTTTGGAACCCAGAAAATGGCGAAAGAAGGAGCTATTATCCGCAAGCTTCAGGCTGTAGAAGGCTTGGGAAGTGTGTCTGTTATCTGCTCAGATAAGACTGGAACTTTGACGCAAAATAGGATGACTGTGGAAGATTATTACGTGGAAGGAGAGAGAATTCCGGTCGATGCCATCAATCCGGCAAATCCTGTCCATAAGCAGGTGCTTCGCTGCAGCATCCTATGCAACGATTCGTCCAACATTGACGGTACGGAAATTGGAGATCCCACAGAGACTGCTTTGATTAATCTGGGAGAAAAGCTGGGAGTGCCGGCCCGGAGAGTTCGAAATGTGTACCCCAGAATCAGCGAAATTCCATTTGACAGTGACCGAAAGCTTATGTCTACGTTCCATCTGTTGAAAGATGGATATACCATGATCACGAAAGGGGCAGTGGATATGCTGCTTCCAAAGACGATTTCCATTCAGGAAGGCGGAGTGATCCGTCCCATTACAGAGCAGGACAGAGCCAGAATTGAAGCCTGTAATCAGGAATTTTCTCAGGGAGGTCTTCGAGTACTGGCAATTGCCTATCGAAAGTTTGGAGAAAGCCGTACCATTACACAGGAGGATGAGAAGGACTTCATATTCCTGGGGCTGATCTCCATGATGGACCCTCCCAGAGAGGAAAGTGCGAAAGCGGTTGCGGACTGTATCCGTGCTGGTATCAAGCCCATTATGATTACGGGAGATCATAAGATTACAGCAGCTGCCATCGCAAAGCGAATTGGAATCCTTAAGGATATGTCGGAAGCCTGTGAAGGCGCAGAAATCGACCATATGTCTGATGATGAGCTGAGAGAGTTTGTGGAGCATATTTCTGTCTTTGCCAGAGTATCTCCGGAACATAAGATCCGTATTGTAAAGGCATGGCAGGATAAAGGAAACATTGTGTCTATGACAGGAGACGGCGTTAACGATGCTCCGGCATTAAAGCAGGCAGATATTGGCGTGGCCATGGGAATAACAGGAAGTGAGGTTTCCAAGGATGCAGCTTCGATGGTATTGACAGACGACAACTTTGCTACCATTGTAAAGGCGGTGGAGAATGGACGTAACGTCTATGCCAACATTAAAAACTCCATACAGTTTTTGCTGTCTGGTAACTTCAGTGCTATTTTGGCAGTGCTGTATGCCTCTGTTATGAACCTTCCGGTGCCATTTGCCCCAGTACATCTGCTGTTTATCAATCTTCTCACGGACAGTCTTCCGGCCATTGCTTTGGGGCTGGAGCCTCACAGACCAGATGTGATGGACGAAAAACCCCGTCCTGTGAATGAACCCATCTTAACGGGGGATTTTCTTGGGAAGATTGGAGTGGAAGGCCTGGTGATTGGATGCACCACTATGATAGCCTTTACCATCGGTTATAGGAGTGGAGACAGCACTGTTGCCAGCACCATGGCATTTGTAACCCTTTGCCTGGGACGTCTGGTTCATGGATATGACTGCAAATCATCAAAACCGTTGTTATTCAAAAAAGGCTTCTTTAATAATATATATTTACAGGGAGCGTTTCTTATTGGGCTTGTGCTTCTCAATGGGGTATTGTTAATTCCCGGACTGCATACACTGTTTAAGGTTACCGCATTAAGTGGACTGCAGCTTCTGCAAATCTATGGTCTTGCACTTCTTAATTTGCCAATTATTCAGCTTTTAAAGTGGCTGCGTGTCAGAAATTAAGAGAATTTCTTGTATTGAGCTTTGAAATTGATTATAATGGTAGTATGGTTAGAGAGTAACTTGTTACTCTCTATCATGCTATATACGGAGAAGGGGAAGGAAGTATGAATCAGGAATTTAATCACTTTGACGAAAATGGAAACGCGGTGATGGTGGACATTTCCGATAAGGAAGCTACCAATAGAGTTGCAACTGCTACAGGTACCATTCATGTTAGTGAGGAAATCATGGATGCTATTATTAACAAGACGGCGAAAAAGGGTGATGTTCTCGGCGTGGCAAGAGTGGCAGGTATTATGGCTGTGAAAAAAACAGCAGATTTAATTCCTATGTGCCATACACTGTTGATTCAGAAGTGCAGTGTAGATTTTCGGCTGGATGAGGAGTATGGAGAAATTAAAGTATTTTGCACTGTGAAGACCCAGGGAAAGACCGGGGTGGAGATGGAAGCGCTGACAGGCGTGACGGTAACACTTCTGACTATTTATGATATGTGTAAAGCTATCGATAAGGGTATGGAGATTGGACAGGTACATCTGGTAAAGAAAAGCGGTGGAAAAAGCGGAGACTTTTACTACCGGGGCTATGACGAACAGGAGGATTTTTGACTATGAAGCGAGTAGCGATTATAACGTCCAGTGATTCTGGTTACCGGGGAGAGAGGGAAGATGTCAGCGGCCCTACCATTAAGGAAATCGTGGAAGCCAATGGATATCAGGTGGTATCTATGATTGTGCTGCCCGATGACAGAGAAATACTTGGCAATGAGATGATAAGGATTGCGGATGAGAATCAGGCGGAGTTGATTCTCACCACAGGAGGAACTGGATTTTCTCCCAGAGATTGTATGCCGGAGGCCACTGAGGATATCATTGAGCGCAGAGTGCCGGGAATTCCGGAAGCTATGAGAGCCTACAGCATACAATTTACCAAAAGAGCAATGCTTAGCAGAGCAACCGCAGGAATCCGCAAGGAAACATTGATTGTCAATTTGCCAGGAAGTCCCAAGGCGGTGCGGGAGTGTCTGGAATATATCGTCGGCAGTCTGGATCATGGTATTGATATTTTGACAGGCGAAGCGTCAAACTGTGCCAGAAAATAAAGGAGAAGTATATGGGAAAAGTAATTGCGACATGTACCAGCCCCGAGAAGGGTACACAGAAGAGGAATGTACATCAGGTTACGTTGATTGAGGACTGGGGGATTGAGGGAGATGCACATGCGGGAAAATGGCATCGTCAGGTAAGTCTTCTTTCCTATGATAGAATCCAGGAGTTTAAGGAGAGAGGCGCTCAGGTGGCAGACGGCGATTTCGGAGAAAACCTTGTGGTGCAAGGAATCGATTTTAAGAATCTTCCGGTGGGAACCAGATTCCAATGTAATGACGTGATTCTGGAGTTGACACAGATTGGAAAAAAATGTCATCATGGATGTGAGATTTTCCAGGTGATGGGAGATTGTATCATGCCGAGAGAAGGTGTGTTTACGAAGGTGCTCCATGGAGGAGTGATCGCAGAAGGCGATGAATTAATAATTTTGAAAGAGGCAGGAGACACCAATGATATTTGAAAGTCACGCGCATTATGATGATGATGCATTTGATGCTGACAGAGAGGAACTTTTGAACAGTTTCCAGGAGAATGGGATTGAGACAGTAGTGAATGTCTGTGCCGCTGTGCAGGATATTGACCGTACAGTAGAGCTGATGGAAAAATATCCTTTTATTTACGGTGCTGTGGGCGTACATCCGGATGATGTAGGTGCCCTGGATCACAAAGTTATGAAAAAATTAGATCGTCTGTGCAGCCATCCAAAGACGGTGGCTGTGGGAGAGATTGGACTGGATTACTACTGGGAAAAGGAAAATCATCAGATTCAGAAGCAGTGGTTTCGGGCTCAATTAGAGCTGGCGAAAAAGAATAAAATGCCGTTCATTGTTCATAGCCGTGAAGCAGCTAAGGATACCTATGATGTGTTGGCGGACATGAAGGCTGAGAACATGTACGGCGGTGTGATTCACTGCTTTTCTTACTCTGTGGAAGAAGCTGGAAAGTACTTGAATATGGGATTGTATCTGGGAATTGGCGGAGTGGTGACCTTTGCCAATGCCAGAAAGCTAAAGGATGTGGTGGCTTATGCGCCGCTGGAGCAGATTCTGCTTGAGACAGACAGCCCTTATCTGGCTCCGGTACCCAGAAGAGGAAAGAGAAACAGTTCTTTAAATATTCCCTATATTGCCCAGCAAATAGCTATGATCAAGGCCATTGACTATGAGGAAGTGGTAAATGTTACCTGTCAGAATGCGAAGAAATTGTTTCGGCTTGGGTAGCGTGTGTGAGCTGTGAAGGAGGCCGTGGAATGGATCACTACGAGACAATTAATGATATACTGGTGAATCTTTTTAATGAAATATGGGATATTGAAGAAAAGGCATTGATTACAGAGGAATTCAAGAATATATCGGTAAACGATATGCATATTATGGAAGTCATTGGAATCCATGAACCTAAGAATATGTCTGCCGTTGCGAAAATGTTGGATGTGACAGTGGGCACTTTGACTATAGCAATTAATAATCTGGTGAAGAAGGGCTATGTGAAACGAGAGCGCAGCAGCGAGGACAGGCGGGTGGTATTGATCTCACTGTCTGATAAAGGTGTAAAGGCGTACTATCATCATAAGAAATTCCATAAGGAGATGGTAGAGTCTGTGTTGAATGGCTTGAGCGATCGGGAAACGGACAGCCTGGTTGCTGCTATGATAAAGCTTAGGGAATTCTTCCGGCAATATAATTGAAAATCAAAAATCAGCTGAATATTAAAAGCTGCAGCAGGCGGTGAAGCGTGTCTGATGAGACATGGCTTTGCGTGTTTGCAGCAGCTTTTTTTTGTATCATATTATAATGTTGTAATGATTATTTCATGGTAAGTCCCAGATGCTTTCGCAAGACTGGGAACTGAGAAGGACCGATTTCAAGGACTTGTTGATGGAATGCTTTCAAATCAAAGTCATCGCCCAGCAGGGACTGCATTTCTTCTTTCAGATCCATGAAGTTTAAGCACCCCAGATAATACTTTAGGTAGTTGGCTGGGTTTTCCAAAATGGCCTGGTAAATCTCTTCAATGGCGGTGGTGTTGGTGATGCCGAAATTGGAGAGATAGTGTTTTACATTGTCCTGGGACCAACCGTAGTAGTGAACTCCCAGATCAATCATGGAGTACAGGCACAGATTGATGGAACGATTCAGCCACAGCAGCCGGGTAAGCTGAGAATCGGCCTTGGCGTAGGAATAGGCGTAGGATTCAATATAAGTGGCCCATCCTTCAATATATCCGCCGAAATTGGGAAGATAGCGAACATCATCCGGGTCAGACTGGCTGAAATACTGGGTCTGGTAGAGATGGCCGGGAAATCCCTCATGTGCCAGTGTAGTGAACAATTCCAGGTCAGTGGTCTGGGAAGCCTGGTTGATGTAAATATCGTTGGGGGATAGAGTGTCTATGGGTGGCGTCAGGTAGAAGGCAGGACTTAAATAATCTTCCAGGGATTTATGGACATATTTTACTTCATAGTCAGAGACCTCAAGGGCAGGAAAATCCTGCTGGCAGACCTTTTTTAGCTCTTGCAGGGCGTCCTCAGGGCTTGTGAGACTATAATCATTGCGGTAGGCGCTTGCCACGAGGGAAGGAGATTTCTGGATGATTTCACCCAGCTCTGCATAATCCTTCATTAACTGGCCGTTGAGACGCTGGCGGATATCATCTGGGGATTGATATACACCGACCTGGCTCTTCAGAAGGTAGGTGTAATATTGTCTGCCTTCAGGAAAATAGCACAGTCCTTTTTCATTGATGCAGGTACCTTTTAAACCACTCAGTCCTTCCATGAGAAGCTGATAGGCAGGGACGACGTGCTCCAGAACGGCTGTTTGATTTTGTGCTATGTATTTTTGCTTTTTCTCATCTTTGAGAAAATCCAATTCGTCAAGCTTCTCCTGAAAAATGTCCAATAGATAGTTTTCTTCAGGATTTTGAATGAATTTCTGGCACTGGCTGATGACTCCTTCCAGGCATTTGTCATTCATAAAGTACCCTTCCTGGGCTTTTTTCTGTTCAAATTCCAGGATGCTTTGAAAATAGCTGTCGGTCTGCGTCAGCAGAGCCAGATAATCTTCGATGTCTTTCGTGTCATAAAACGTATATTCGGCAAATAGAATGGGAAGCTGGGCCTGAATGCCCAGCCCAGGACTCAGAACCTCTTCCAGCAGCTCATATTGGGAGGACTCCCGCAGTGTGTGGTAGTAGAGCAGCAGTACGTCGAAGGTGATCTGATTGTCTTTGGACAGTTCATCGTAGGAAAATTGCCGCAGTGCTTTTTCGTAATTTTCCAGAGCAGTGTAGGATGCGGCATCTCCCGTTGTGATTTTTCCCAGAGAGATATTGTGTTTGGAAATTCCGTGGTCTTCCGGATGCGCCAGAGTGTAGTGGAGATTGAGGGTGTTGGAGTTAATCTCATTTCGAAAGATTTCCTGGGTAAATTGCCGGAATCGGCGGTCTTCCCCGAACAGGGAGTTGTTGGAGAGACGTCCGAGGATGGAACCTGTCAGGAAAGTGAGAAGCAAAAGAGGCAAAATCAGCCAGCGACGTAAATGCCGTGGAATATTCATAGAGACTCCTGAGTTTCGTTCATAGGATTCATACTATTTTATTGGAAAATGGGGAAGACTATGCTATGATAATTTTTATGATACCAGGATTAAGAGGTTATGTATTTCAAGTTCGCATGAAAAGCATAATTTTGGGATTGGTAAAACATGTAAGAAGTTCTTCAAGACAGGAGGAGATTTGTATATGTATGATTTGATGATTATTGGTTCCGGTCCGGCGGGGCTGTCGGCTGGAGTTTATGCCCAGAGAGCAAAGCTAGATACGTTGATGCTGGAGAAAGGTTTTGTCAGCGGCGGCCAGGTGATGAATACTTATGAGGTGGACAATTATCTGGGAATGCCGGGTGTATCCGGAATGGATTTAAGCGACGCTTTTTTAAATCACGCCAAGAAAATGGAGCTTCCTATGGCACGAGGTGCAGTGACAGAGATTCGCCGGGAAGGAGATCATTTTGCTGTGGTGACAAAGAAGGAATCTTATAAGGCAAAGACAGTGATTCTTGCTACGGGTGCCCGCCACAGACTTCTTGGCGTGCCGGGAGAAGAAGAATTGTCTGGCATGGGTGTTTCCTATTGTGCTACCTGCGATGGAGCCTTTTTTAAGGGCAAAACAGTAGCTGTAGTGGGCGGCGGTGATGTGGCGCTTGAAGATGCCATTTTCATGGCAAGAATCTGCAGGAAAGTCTATGTAATCCACAGAAGAGATGAGTTTCGCGGGGCGCAGATTCTGCAGGTGAAGTTGAAATCCATGGACAATGTGGAGATTTTGTGGGATACGGTAGTTGAGGAAATTGTGGGAGATGGACAGGTGCAGGCAGTTCAGACGCGGAATGTGAAAACTGACAGCACTGCTAAGGTTACTGTGGATGGCGTGTTTATAGCTGTGGGGATTTTGCCCAATACAGAGCTTTTTAAGGATCTGGTGGAGTGTGATGAAGGCGGTTATATTGTAGCCAGAGAAGACTGCATTACCAGTGTTCCTGGCATTTTCGCGGCAGGCGATGTGCGCAGCAAGCATTTAAGACAAATCATCACAGCAGTAGCCGACGGTGCCTGTGCGGTTACCTCTGTGCAAGATTATCTTGTGAGACTCTAAGGAAAACAGGAGTTACTGTTCACTCCGTTCCCAGCAACAAACAGGAGAAAAGTTCATTCATATTCGACAATTCATCCTTGACTTGTGTATCTCGGTGTGCTATTATAAGTGCCGTAACAATTTGTAATATATTTGTAATAAATGAAAAAGAAAATTAACAAAAAGTTGAGGAAAAGGAAATTATGATACAGATGAAAGTTGGGGATATGAAAAGAGTTCTGGCAGGGGTATTGGCGAGTGTGTGCTTAATCAGCGGAAGTGTGGCTGTATATGGCGCAGACCAGCAGAAATTACAGCCGGTGTCACAGGAGGTTGTGGAATACTCCACAGAGCTGGCACGGGCACAGGCAGACCAGTTATCTGAGGAATTACAGCAGCAGGCGGAGAAGGAGCGTAAGCAGGAGCTTAGGAGGGCGAAGAAAAAAGCTGCCCGCAGAGCCGCCCGCAAGGCCGAGAAAGCCCGCGTGGAGGAACGTCAGCGCGTGGTGAATTATGCATTACAGTTTGTGGGAAATCCTTATGTCTATGGCGGCACGAGCCTGACAAACGGTGCAGATTGTTCCGGATTCGTTCAGTCAGTATTTCGCGACTGTGGTTACAGCCTTCCCAGAGTAGCAGCTTCCCAGGCATACTCAGGAACACAGAAGTCAATGGAGGATTTGGAAGCAGGTGACTTGCTGTTTTACGGATACGGTGGAAACATTACCCACGTGGCGCTGTACATTGGGGATAACCAGATCGTCCACGCCAGTACAGCCGCTACCGGGATTAAGATATCTGAGTATAACTATCAGCAGCCGTGTATGGTGGCAAGCTATTTGGCATAGTGAGGTTCCTTGTTAGTCTTTTGTGAAAAATCTACAAAATATGACAGTACCTGGACAACTATCCACAGGCGGTGAATAAACATCCACAAGTTATCCAGAAAAGTTATCCACAAATCAACCCCTTAGAAATGGCTTTAATTGGAGTTATACACTAATTTATCCACATTATCCACAAAAAGTGGTAAAGTTATTCAGATTGACATAAAATAATTTCGAAACATCTGTTTTGTACAGAATTCATAAATCGACAAAATTAAACAACATTTTTGGAAAAACTATTGACAAACAAATCGTCATAATTTAGGCGGTGAAGGGCATAATTTTTTGAATATTCATGTAAAAAAATACAATTATTAAGGTGTCGGATATTCCCTCAGGAAACAATGCTTAGTCTAGGCTGGCAGATTTCTTAGGGAATATTTTTGTTACTGGTTCACACGCCGCCGTATAGCTGCAACATGAGCATAACAGCCAGTGCAGCTATGAGTGCCGTGAAGCAATAAAATACCCCGTAGGAACAAAGCAGTATGGTCTGCAAAAGTTCCTGCGGGGGTTTTTTATTTCGATTTTTTGGCCTCCTGTTGGCGTTTGATGACCTTCAGGCGGGTGAACTCTTCACGTTCTTTCTCTTCCAGGGCCTCAGAAATCTCTTTGGTCAATGCCTCATACCGGGGTATGGTGATGTTTTGCAGGGCATTGGCGCGTTTCTGGGTCTTTTTGATGTTGGTGGCAAGCCGGATGGCTGCGTTTTCCACCATCGAAAGCTCAATGGACAATTTTTTTACCCTCTCAAAAGCAGCCTTGGCTTCATCCAGACAGGATTTGGCACTGTAGTAGGCGTAGGTGGGACGGGCAGGGGTATCGTCGTATTCCACCAGAGGAATTTCCGTACCCATGACGCTTCGTGTCTTAATGCGGATGGAGTTTTCCACGGGGACTGTGTAGGAAATCTGCTGTACCATGGAGATTCCCATTGCCATATTTGCCTTCTGAAGGGCGCTGTAAGCCTTTCGGAAGGTGTCATCGATTTGAGCCTGGATATCTTTGGCTTCGTCGATTAATTCCATCATTTCGCGGATTAAGATGTTACGCTTCTTGTCCATCAGCTCATAGCCCTGACGGGAGAGCTGCAGTGAATTTTTAGCCAATATCAGATTTCCCTTGGTGGGAAAGGTATTCGGATCCATTAAATCACCTCACTGGCAGATGTATAGTATTTCTCAAGGAGCTTGGTATCAATACGGTCTAATTCTTCTCTGGGGATCATGCTAAGCAGCTCCCAGCCTTTATTAAGGGTCTCAATGATGCTGCGGTTTTCAGTCTCGCCCTGTCCTACGAAAGATGTTTCAAAGGCTTTACCGAACTTCAGATACTGCTTATCCAGAGGAGAAAGCTCATCCTCACCGATAACGGAAGCCAGTGCTCTGGCATCGCCCACCTTGGCGTAACAGGAGAATAACTGGTTGGCAAGAGCCTGATGATCTTCTCTTGTGTAGCCTTCTCCGATACCGTCTTTCATCAGACGTGACAGAGATGGCAGTACGTTGATCGGCGGGTAAATACCCTGGCCAAACAGCGGACGGTCCAGTACGATCTGTCCTTCGGTGATGTATCCCGTCAAGTCGGGGATGGGATGAGTGATATCGTCGTTTGGCATGGTCAGAATAGGAATCTGGGTTACAGAACCTGTTCCTCCTGATACAATGCCGGCTCTCTCATACAAGGTAGCCAGTTCACTGTATAAGTATCCGGGATAACCTTTACGGGAAGGAATCTCTCCCTTGGAGGAGGATACCTCACGCATGGCTTCGCAGAAGGAGGTGATATCCGTAAGGATAACCAGGATGTGCATTCCCTTTTCAAAGGCAAGATACTCTGCCGCTGTCAACGCCATACGCGGTGTGATAAGACGCTCTACCACCGGGTCGTTGGCAAGGTTCAGATACATTACTACGTGGTCAGAAACACCGCTTTCCTCAAAGGTACGGCGGAAGAATTCTGCCACGTCATATTTGACACCCATGGCGGCGAATACAATGGCGAATTCCTCGTCAGAGTTCTCTCCCAGAGAAGCCTGCTGAACAATCTGTGCAGCCAGCTTATCGTGGGGAAGGCCATTTCCTGAGAAAATGGGAAGCTTCTGTCCTCGAATCAGTGTGGTAAGACCGTCGATGGCGGAAATACCGGTGTTAATGTAGTTACGTGGATATTCACGGGATACCGGGTTTAGGGGTAAGCCGTTGATGTTTACTTTCATTTCCGGCTGGATATCACCCAGACCGTCAATGGGCTGACCGATACCGTTGAAGGTTCTTCCCAGGATTTCCGGGGAGAGACTTGCCTCCATGGGGCGTCCGGTGAGTCTTGTGTGAGTATTTACCAGGGACATGTTGTCGGTTCCCTCAAATACCTGGATTACGGCTTTCTCCTCGTAAATCTCGATGATACGGCCGATTTTTCTGGTTCCGTCGTCCATGCGGAACTCTACGATTTCTTCATAAGCGGCATCCTTTACGCCTTCCAGTACAACCAGAGGGCCGTTGATTTCGCTTAGTCCTAAATATTCTATTGCCATTTCAAGCCCTCCTTTAACCGTTTCGTTCCATTACATTGTCATAGAATGTATCAATGGTGTCACGATATTCCTGGAATTTCTCCAGCTCGTTATTTGCCACATCATATTTAATAGCGATGATTTTCTCAAAAATTTTGTCTTCCTTCAGGACAGACATAGGCATACCCTTGGAAATCAGATCCTGAGCTCGTTCATTTAAGTACAGGATAGTTTCCATCATGAGGAATTGCTTCTCCATGGGAACGCAGGTATCTTCCTTGTGGAAGGCATTCTGCTGTAAGAAGCCCAGACGGATCACTCTGGCGATTTCCAGAATCAGCTTTTGGTCATCGGGAAGCACGTCGCTACCAATCAGCTTAACAATTTCCATCAGAGAGGTTTCCTGATTTAAGATGGCTACGATCTGGCTTCTGTCTGAAAGGAATTTCGGAGATACATGCTCTCTGAACCAGGGAGACAAGTCTTCTGTGTATTCGCTGTAGCTGTTGTTCCAGTTGATGGCGGGGAAATGACGGGCATAGGCCAGTGCTTTGTCCAGTCCCCAGAAGCAGCGGACAAATCGTTTTGTGTTTTGGGTTACCGGCTCAGAGAAGTCGCCGCCCTGGGGCGATACTGCACCGATAATGGAGACGGAGCCTTCTGTTCCATTTAAGTTCTGCATCATTCCTGCTCGCTCGTAGAAAGCGGACAGCTTGGATGCCAGATATGCAGGGAAGCCTTCCTCTGCAGGCATTTCTTCCAGACGTCCGGATAACTCACGAAGGGCTTCTGCCCAACGGGAGGTGGAGTCAGCCATGATTGCCACGTCATATCCCATATCCCGGTAATACTCAGCCAGGGTGATTCCTGTGTAAATGGAAGCCTCACGGGCTGCCACGGGCATGTTGGAGGTGTTGGCAATCAGGGCGGTACGCTCCATCAGCAGGTTGCCGGATTTGGGGTCAATCAATTTACTGAAGTCTTCCAAAACCTCGGTCATCTCATTACCGCGTTCCCCGCAGCCAATGTAAATAACGATGTCGGCGTCAGACCATTTTGCAACCTGGTGCTGTGTCATGGTCTTTCCTGTTCCGAATCCACCGGGTATGGCGGCAGTTCCTCCCTTGGCAATGGGAAACAGGGTATCCAGGATACGCTGTCCTGTGACCAGAGGAGTGTTGGCGGCATAGCGGTTATGGGTGGGGCGGGGAATTCGGATGGGCCATTTTTGAGCTAATTTAATTTCATGGGTCTGGCCATCAGGAGATTCTACCACAGCCACAGTGTCTGTTACTGTATATTGTCCATCGGGGACAACGCTTCGAACAATACCTTCGATGTTGGGAGGTATCATGGATTTGTGTACGATGGATTTTGTTTCTGGAACTTCGGCGATAATGGTGCCGGGATAGACCTCCTGACCTTCTTCAATCACCATGTGGGTGTCCCATTTTCTGTGGATGTCCAGAGATTCCACGTTGACACCCCGGGAGATGTATTTGCCGGATTCCCTGGCAATCTCTTCGAGAGGACGCTGGATACCATCGAAAATGTTGTGGATGATTCCAGGGCCTAAGGTTACGGATACAGCATCACCTGTGGCGGTGACAATTTCTCCCGGTTTTAATCCGGTGGTCTCCTCGTATACCTGAATGGTAGTGCGGTTCTTAGTCAGGGAGATAACTTCTCCCACCAGATTTTCCTTACCCACATATACCATTTCTGACATTTTGAAATCGGTCTGTCCTTTGATATAGATGACAGGGCCGTTGATGCCATAGATTTTACCTGTTCTACTCATATGTCAGCCCTCCATCAAAGGTGAAATTCTGGCGTTCTGCCTGAAACGCACTCTGAAATGAATTATCGATCAAAATGTTTTTCTTAGGAATCATGGCTTTGACTCCGCCCCAGAAATCCTGATCAGAGATTTGCAGTGTCATTCCAGTCTTGGCGGATAATTGCTCCAGCTTATCCCGATCGCAGGGGGCGAGATAGATGCTGATTTCATCCTCCCCGGCAAAATCCTTTACTTCGTGGATTTTACGGACCAGATATTCGTCGTAATCCGATGTTTTTGTAAATTGCATCAGTAATTCCTTTACTTCCTGGAATAACTGATCTTTTAAGCCGTTCTGGTTTTTGGTCCAGTTACGTTTGATCTCTAACTGGGAGGCGGACAGGGATTTGTTGATTTCTCTGGAAGCACGGTCAGATTCAGCTTTCAGAAGGGCTTCGATTTCCTTGTCCTTTTCCTGTTTGCAGAGATTGAATTGCTGCTCCAGTTCCTGTCTGTGAGCCTCAATTAATTTATTGGATTCCTCTATGGCCTCGCCCACAGAGACATCGTAAAAATGTTGAAGTTTTTCTTCCGTTGTCATTATGTCACCTACCTTATAATTTCAATCCGATGGCTTCATTTACGTAGGACGTGATGAAATCAGGTTTTCGTCCTGTTCCGTGTCTGTCGGGTATTTCAATGATCAGAGGTGTCTTATGGTGAAGCTTTACATCGTCAATGATTTCGGGAAACTCTCTTCCAAACTTTTCCGTAAGGAGGATGATTCCGATTTCCTTATTGGCGATGGCCTTTTGCAAAGCTTCCCGCAGCTCCTCACGTTCATGAACGACTACACCTTCCACACCGGCGAGACGCATACCAGTATAAGTGTCGATGTTGTCGCTGATCAGATACATCTGCATTAGCCTAATTTACCCAGAATCATGAAGGAGATGATCAGACCATACAGGGCAATACCTTCGGCAAGACCTACGAAGATAAGGGATTTACCAAGGATGGATGAATCTTCACTGATGGCTCCGAGAGCGGCGCTGGCAGCACTTGCAACGGCGATACCACCACCGATACAGGAAAGTCCGGTAACGACAGCAGCTGCGATGTAACCAAGACCAAGAGCGATTCCGGTTGGGCCGGCAGCTTCAGCAGCAGCGGATACGTCGGTAGCTCCTGCGAACATGGTCACAATGGCAACCAGCATGGTTCCAAAGAAGAAGAAGGCATTAACACCGATGGCTGTTTTGTATCGTCCCCGGTTACGCTCACCGATGAGATAAGCACCAAATGGAACGATAATGCTCAGTACCAGAGCAATTGCTAATAAGATTTGAACTGTTGTTTTCATGATAATTTTCCTCCTGAATGATATAAATTAGATGTAAGAGTCAAAAGGTATTCTGACCCTTATGATACACGGACATCTTTGCACTTCGTGCCCATGAAATCCTTCGGTATCATAACTTATTTACTATTAGCTTTATTGTATTGGAATGGCTGGAATTCCCGGCCGGTTCCTTTGTAAAAACGGCTGAAGATTTCGTAATATTCCAGACGGAGCACCTGGATACCAACCACAAGGCCCTCCATACAGCATACAAAGATGTTGCCAAGAACCACTACGATGATATTGGGGCTGCCGCTCTCAGCGCCTGCCAGCATCAGAACCACTTCCATCATGGCTGCATGGCTGACTGCGAAGGCTCCAATACGGACAAAGGACAGTGTATTGGAAAAGTAGCTGAGGAGCACTTCAAACAATTCGAAGAAGCCCTGTACAAAGAACATTCCCTTTTGTTTTGGCATGATTTCTGACTTTTTCATAATCAGATGGGTGAGAGGCTCTTTCATAAAGATCACCAGCAATGGAATCACAAACATGACAATCAGTACGGCAGTTCCCGGAAGCTTGTGTCCAGACATGTATAAAAACACAACTGCTGTGACAGCTCCGTAGAATACAAGGCCGGCCACTGCATTGGTGTCAAACCAGGTATCTTCGATGCTGTGGGCTTTCCGTCCATTGATGATATGGAATACCATACAAATCAGGATGATGAACATGCCGAATCCGATGGAAATGATAAATACTGTATTTAGTTTTCCGATGAAAGGAACGGTTACCATGCTTTCAAGGGGCCTCAGCCATAGAGCGGGTAGTACGTCCTCAAAGCCGAAGATACTTCCGAACATAAAGCCGAAGAAGGTGGAGAAGATTCCGGCTGTTCCGATGATGCCGGCCAGATCCATCTTTTTGGTTTTATATAATAGCAATCCGCCGATACATAATACAAGACCCTGTCCCACATCTCCGAACATGGCTCCGAAAATGAAGGAGTAGGTGATGGCCACAAACCATGTGGGGTCCATCTCGTTGTAGGCGGGAAGGCCATACATGCGGATGTACATCTCGAATGGCTTTAAAATCTTCGGATTTTTCAGCTTGGTTGGCGGCTGCTGATACATTCTGTGATCCTGGTCCTCCAGAATACAGAAAAGACTTTCATCTCCAGCAATGTCCTGCTGGAATTTTTGAGCATCGTCTTCCGGCATCCAGCCGCAGAGAATGTAAAATACATCCTTTTCGCCTTTGGTGCAGGCAGCCACTTTACGGACATCAAATCCTGTAGATAAGCTGTCGATTTTGGCTCTGGCAGATACGATGTCCATCGCATGATCGGAAAGCAGTTGTTCCTGTTGGGATTTGTTTTGGCTTATCTGAGCTTTCAGCTCCTGTAATTGGGACTTCAGCTCTGTGTAAGCTGCTTCCGGCGTACCGTCAATGTCTGCGGGAATCCGAATTCGCTCAAAATGCATGGAGGAATACGCCGCATCTACTTTGCGGGCCTGTTCCTTGGGAACAAAATAGATACCCCATACATATTGTTCGTCCACATGGCAGCGATAGAATACGGTATTTAGGCTTTGATAAATATATCGTTCGAATTTATCATAATATGCCCGTTCTATACGGCCAAAACGGTATTTTACGAATTGAAAATCCAAAATGGATGCAATGTCGTAATTGAATTCTCGGAAAGGCTGGATGATGTTAAGCCGTTCCTGAAGAGCAGAGGCCTGCTCGTTTAGGGCAATGCGGTCATTGGCCAGAGCTTTCATCTTAGTGTCAAAATCTTCGATAAATGTCAGTGAATCCTCCAAAGAAATCTCACGGGGTGTAATCTTTTTGGAGCCAGTCAGCATTTCGCAGTATTCTGTGATGGTATTCAGAGAATCCTTATAGGGATTGATCTCAAAATACGGAGTCAGATTCTGCATCTGTGTCAATTCCGACAGAGCATTTTCAAGATGAATTTCGTATTTGGATAAATATTTTTCGGTTACTCGGTCAATATCCGCCTTTGGCCCGGTAATGCTGAGAAATTTCATTTTTACAATCATTTCGTTTACCTCCGGGTTATGCTGGGTAGTGTCAAAAACTACCTGTTTTTTTTGTTACAAAATCTTATAAAAACCTTAA
>CAMQZX010000069.1 GCA_947039785.1 uncultured Lachnospiraceae bacterium
CACTTCTAGCTTCGTCGGCAGCGTCAGATGTGTATAAGAGACAGAATAAATATATTGTAGGCTCATAACAAATAACATGCAGTTTATACTTGCAACGGCAATCATCGTATTTATGTTTCTGCTATTTGGGATGCTGTTAAATTCATATAAAAAGTACTTTGATGAAGTCGTGAACGGGATTGATCAGCTCATGGATGACGGCGTACCATCTTAATAATTCTTAGGATTTCATACACCATTCCTTAACTATTCATTTATTTCAAGTTAAAAAACTGCCTGTTCTTTCATGGTATGCTGAATGAACCTGAAAGAACAGGCAATTTTTATGAAAGGATGGAGACAAACTATGAAACAGTTACATCGAAGCTTCACAATCCTATGTCTGATGACTATATTTTTTACTATGACGGGATGCAGTCATAATACCAAGGATGATGAAACGGGGGAATCCTATGTCGCAAGTTTTTTTGATATCCCTGATGAGGTGAAAGGGATTTCAAGGCTCTTAACAAGTGATGAGACTGCCTATATGTGCTGCTCAGAAGATGATGAGGTTTCGTACATAGCATCAATATCAATGGATGGCAGTGACTTTCAAAAACTGCCGTTACAAACAGAGGATTCGATAGAATTCCTGGATTTTGGTATAGATCAACAGGGTGGCATATGGACTGTCTGCTGGGATCATGCCCGAGGTTACAGTCTGAGAAAATTTGACAGCAGCAACTCTTTGGTTCAATCCGTTGACTTGACTTCGGTATTAGACGATGCAGTGCTCTCTTCCGTTGGCAGGGATCTATTTATGAGTATAGATGCAGAGGGTCATATCTGCTTAGCAGCCAAACGTAGAAGTACCTATGCGTATCTTTTTGACAGCAGCGGACAGTTTTTATTTTCCCTCAATTATGGCGGAAATCTTATGACTACGGTAACGACCGCCGAGGGAAAGATCGGGGTATGTGCTACGACCTCAGACCGAATGAACTACAATCTGCTTACCGTGGATATAGAAGGCAAGGATTGGAATAAAGATGTCATTTATCTGGGAGCAGTGACGGGACTTTATGGAGGCAGTATTAGCAATTTTTACCGTTTTGACTCATCAAACCTGTATGGATACAGCTTTGGAGCACAGGAAGGCAAGCGTATCCTTGGCTGGTCCGATATGGGATTGAACACAGCAGATGTTCACTTATGTGAACTTGAGGATGGCCGCTTTGTGGTTCTTGCTGCATCCTCGAATCAGGCTTCTGAACTTTCTTATGAGATGGCTGTACTTTCGAAGGGCAGTGATAAACGGACTGTCCTCAGCATGGTGAGCCTGGCAGCAAATCCAAGTGTTGTCCAGACGGTTTCAGATTTTAATAAGACAAATAAGGAGTATAAGATTGAACTGACGGAGTATTTTCCATATGAGCAAAACGTATCCGATGAGGACTGGAATAATGCCATAACGAATCTTAACACACAGATTATCTCTGGAGACGTACCAGACATTCTGGATATGAGCGATTTATCTGTCCAAATCTATCATAACAAGGGATTACTGGAGAACCTTTATACATACATGGAGAACGATCCAGAAATTAATAGGGATGATTATTTTGGAAATGTATTTGATGCCTTAAGTATTGATGGCAAACTGCCTTACATCACAAATGGCGTGGCCGTATCTACAATGCTGGCTGACGCAAGTGCTCTTGGAAATACTGCTGAATGGACGCTGAAAGACCTGGAGGATGTTCTTGAAACCTCTGGAACTAATTCCGTAAGTAATCTGTCAAGTGAAGCATTCCTCAAAATAATGCTGCAGACCAGCGACAGTCTTGTTGACTGGACTTCCGGCGAGTGCTTTTTCGATTCTCCAGAGTTCATCGAATTGCTGGAATTTGCCGGGAAAATCCAGGAAGACATCCAAATTGGAAATAAAACGGACATGAATGCCGGCGTGGCTTCTTATGAAACTATCTACAGTGTATATCAAATTGCCCGGTACAGAGACTTATATAAAGGGCACCTGAACATGCTAGGCCTTCCAAGTGACAGTGGCGAATATCACGCGGTCAAGCCGGAAGTAAAGATCGGAATATCCTCATCCGGCAAGCATAAGGATGGTGCCTGGGAGTTTATCAGAATGTTTTTGCTGGAGGATCATCAGGAATCTTGTTATTTGCTGCCAATCCACAAGGGGGCATTTGATACAGTAATGCAGGCCGCCATTGATGGGAATTCCATGTGGACGTTGATGTACGAGAACTTAAAGGCAGTGCAGGAGGATGCAGAGACTGTGAAGGAACTGATAAGCAGTGCTTCTTATGTGGCGAACGATAATCTGACTTTGGAGAATATCGTATTAGAAGAAGCTGCGGAATATTTTGCCGGAACAATGAGCGCACAGGAAGCTGCTGAAAAAATCAAGAGTCGGGCAACACTTTATATAAAGGAACAAATGTAAACTAACAATAAGAAAGGAATTATGATACATGAAAAAAGGAATCATTAGCTTGTATGTAATCATTTGCTTAGGAATGCTCTTATTTGCCGGCTGTGCAAGTGCAGATACGAACAATAAAACGAATACAGAGAAAAAAGATCCCGTCGTGGAGGAAACGAACGATAAAACGAATAAAGACCAGGTTGTGGAGGAAGCATTTGCCGATGCAAATGATATGTTAAAATCTGCTGATCTCTATGGTACAGCCAGTGGCTGTTCAGATACGGGATGTACCATAAGCTCAATATCTTTTGCTTCGATTGAGGACGATGGCACATCATCTTCTGTAGATACAGTAGATACAGGAAGTAATGGCATTATTTATACGAATGAAACCATATTTCAAAGAGCAAAGGTTGATTCTAACGGAAGCAGTTATTCCATAAGCGATGGGAGAAAAAATGAACTGAAAGATGGTGATATTATACTGTGTTTCGGGAATCAGCAGGCAGATGGTACTTACCTGGCAGAAAAAATTATTATGATTGAATTCAATTATGATTAATTTTACAGGAGATGAAACAACGATGCTTTTACAAATTAAGGAAAAGATCAAGGATATTGTCACACAGAAAAAGGATATGTTCTCCATTGGAGAAAAACGTAAGCCTCTCATTAGCAACCGCGTACAACGTATAGCTATACGTCTTATATCCTCATTCTTTGCGCTAATCCTTTTATTCACAATTGTTTCTCGTGTTTCCGACTCCACTGCTGTTGCTAGGGTTCAGGTATCAGCAATGACAAGCGCAGAGCTGACAACGAAAGCTGAAATCAATGGAACAATTGATGCGACAGATGGCATATCAATCATCTTGCCGGAGGGGCTCAAGGTGATCGCAGTCAATGCAGAGAAGGGAAAAAAGGTGAACGAAGGCGAGGCGCTGCTTGAGTTTGACAAGGCTGCCATAGAACATGAGATGGAGAGTCTCGAGGATGAAATCTATATCCTTAACCAGAGAATCAATCTTTTGGGGATCGGAAGTAGCGATAGCGTTCTTGAAGCACAGCAGGCATTAGCTGATGCGCAGGAGGCGTATAATCGTTTGGCGGCTAATTCCGGTCGGAATGATTATGCAGATCTGGAGGCGGCGCTTACGAACGCGAAAAACAACCGAGACAGAGTAATTACAGCCACAAAGCAGACGCTAATTAAAGAAGCAGAAGCAAATCTAAAGAGTGTAAAAGAATCCGCAGAGAATGACATCGGTTTAGCACAGCAGGCGCTTTCCGAAGCAGAGTATGGGACACCCGCTTACGACAGCGCACTCCAGAATCTTGAGACCAAAAAGAAGCACTGGGAGAATGCAATTACTGAGGCGGAAGCGGGGCTGGCGGCGGCAAAGAATCGCACTGATTTTTCGAATGAGGCAGCGGTCATGGAGGCACAGGCTGCTATTGACACCGCGCACAGTGCCCTGGAAAGTGCAAAGCGGGAGTCTGAATACTCCAGGGAAGATGAACTTTATGCAGCAGGAAAGGACATTGAAGCGGCACGGCGGGCATTGAAAAAGGCTCAGGAACAGGAGTCCGTGTCACAGAAAGAGGCTGAGATTGAAAGTCTTACATACAAGTCTGAGTTGTCAGATAAGGAAAAAATACGTGATACACTGCAGGAAATCATGGATCATGACGGTCATGTGATAGCTCCGGGTTCCGGCACCGTATTGAAAACTCTGGAAAAGGGTTCGAAAACGGAAGAAGATGTTGAGGCGGTTACGATTTCCCGCAATGGCGAGGGGTTTGTATTCAAGGGCAGCCTTGAGGAAGAAAGTGCCGAGAACTTCTCAGTGGGCGATACGGGAGAGCTTAGCTATAGACTTGAAGGCAGGACTCAAAAACTGGATGTTCAGATCACCGCAATCGGTACGCCTGATGAGGACAAAAAGGTTCTGGTAACTGTCGCGCTGCCTGATGGGAACTATACACCTGGCATGTCCGCGCAGTTTTCCCTGAGCAAAAAAAGTGAGACATATCAAAATTGCCTGCCGCTGACCGCCCTTAGAAGCAGCTCTGACGGTGACTACATTCTTGTACTCCGTAAACAAAGCACTGTGATGGGAACAGAGTGGATTGCCTCGCGGGTTGATATCATTGTCAGGGACAGGGACAGCCAGATGATGAGCGTTGAAAGTACAGAAGATACACTGAATTATTCGGATAAGGTGGTCACAAGTTCAAATAAGGCTATTTCGGAAGGAGACAGAGTGCGTATTGAAGACTAACAATTCTATTCATTACCGAGTTCTGGCAGTAACAGCAATATTGACTGCTTTCGTCTGGTGCATGGCCTGTTCATTCTACAGTACGGCTATGGACTCCTGCAAAAGCATCAGTGTCCGATGGAAAAATGGAGGCATCAGCTCTTCTGCGCTTCTTGAACAGCAAAATTATGCAAAAAAGGACGGCCTTACAGATCAGCCGGAGGTCACATTATGGCAGGTATATTCCGCACGAGGGATTACAGATGGGGATTTGCGCAATACAACTGCTAATGTGATAGTTGTTTTTGGAGATTGTGAGGATATAACGTCAGAATCCATGCTCTTTGGTGCTTTCCCTTCAAAATCTGATACACAAGGGTGTGCTGTCAGTTCAGGACTGGCGTTTTCCCTGTGGGGAAGCACACAAGTGCTTGGTGTCCAAGTCAAGATTGAGGGAGAACTATTCTGTGTCCGAGGTGTATTTGAGGATGATAATGCAAGGGTATTTCAGCAGGCAGAGGCCGGATCCAACAAAACCCTGTCCAATATGCAACTGACATTTCCTGGCGGCGGAACGCGGGAGGATGCGGAGCGTTATCTTACTGCTGCAAACTTCACAGGCGGAACTATTCTTGATTTGCCTCTGATGGGAAGGGGGGTCAGTATTCTTTTCAGACTACCTGCTATTGTTTTAGCATTTGGCATAATTGCAAGGCTGATAATGCGCGCAAAAAAACTCTGGCATTATCCGGTGTGGCTGGTTTCCTATCTACCGCTTGCCCTGGCTGCCTTGACCGGACTTATGTTCTGCATTGATTTGCCGGAGATTCCTTCCAGTTTCATCCCTTCAAAGTGGTCTGATTTTGAATTCTGGAAAACTCTGTTTTTCAATCATTGGAGGAATTTTACGAAATGGATATCGGCAGCACCCACCTTCAGGGATAAAGAACTCTGGGGCTCAGCGTCCGCCATGTTGCTGCTTTCTATATTCGCATCGATCCTTGTGGCGGTAACGGCAGTAATGACATCTATACGCTCATACAGGAGTTTGGTTCTTAGCTGTGCGGCATACACACTGACACTTTGTCTGATATCCCTGAGCACAGCGTCATCCGGCAAAATATCATTCTGCAAAGAGATGTACCTTATGCCTTGTTTGTGGATTTGTATAGATTTCATGCTCTATTGGCAAGGAAGAAAGTTTGACTTGGCATCCCATGAAAGGAGGCTTTTTGATGAAAAAAATACTTCTTAGACAACGAAAGAAACAGTGGGACGAACATGATTACAAGGCTCCATGGAAAGAGCGTATCGTACCGTGGATGTTTCTGGCTCCCAGTCTGTTTGTTGTGAGCGTAATGGTACTGCTTCCGCTCTTGGATGCGTTCCGGCGATCTTTTTTCTTTGCTGTCAGCAATCAATTCGTTGGATTGCAAAACTATATATCCGTGCTGGGCAACAGTGCGTTTAAGCTGGCAGCGGCCAATACTGCAAAATTTATAGCGGTTTGCATACCTCTGCTGCTTGTGATCTCCTTGGCAGTTGCTTTGATGCTGACTGCCTTTCAGGAAAAGCGTGGTATTTTTAAAACATCTTTTCTGGTGCCCATGGCAATACCGGTTGCCTCAATTGTTCTCCTGTGGCGCGTCATATTCCATAGAAACGGACTGCTCAACGGGATTCGGGCGCTTTGGGATGCAGCTCCGGTTGACTGGATTGGCAGCGCCGCTTCTTTTGGGGTGCTGGTTTTCGCATATCTCTGGAAGAACTTCGGGTATGACATGGTGCTGTGGCTCTCGGGTATCAGTGCCATTAATCCTGCATTGTATGAGGCAGCGCAGATAGACGGCGCGGGGAGTGTCAAGCGGTTTGTAAAGATTACGTTACCAAACCTCATGCCGACCCTGTTTACGGTTGCCGTGCTGTCTCTGCTCAACTCATTCAAGGTGTTCAGGGAAGCCTATCTTATCGCGGGCAGCTATCCTGATGACAGCATTTACATGCTACAGCACCTGTTTAACAATTGGTTCAGCAATCTGGATGTGGATAAAATGTGTGCCGGCGCTGTGATGATGGCATTGCTGGTATTTATTCTGATCATGCTATTGCAGAAGATTATGAATCGGGGTGACAGCGTATGAAAAAATGGTTCATCGGAATTATCCTTTTTTTAGTATCTGTTTTTATTTGGGTGCCGCTGTGGATGCTCTTATCCGGTACACTTATGGGAGCTGGGGAATTGTCTTGGAATCTTGCCCCGGTTCTGGAAAGCGGTGATGGCTACGCTACATGGCCCATCATTGCAAATTATCCGACTTTGCAGGCATATGTGGAACTGCTGCTTGATACGCCTCAATTCTTCACCGTATTCTGGAATTCCTGTAAACAGGTTTTTCCGATCATACTCGGTCATATAGTTTTAGGTGCCCCTGCAGCGTGGGCATTTGCACGTTTTGAATTCCGTGGGAAAAAAGTGCTGTACACCCTATATATTGTCCTTATGCTGATGCCCTTTCAGGTAACTATGGTTTCCAGTTATCTGGTGCTGAATAAACTAGGGTTTATTGATAACATATGGGCAATTATCCTGCCCGGTGCAGCCTCTACGCTTCCGGTGTTCATTATGACGAGCTTTTTTTTGACGATACCTAATGCAGTAACAGAGGCAGCGGCTGTGGATGGGGCGTCATCTTTTCAGACGTTTTTGAGACTTGGACTACCTCTCGGGGCTCCGGGAATCCTTTCTGTTGCTGTGTTGGGCTTTCTGGAATACTGGAACGCGATGGAAGCGCCGCAGGCATTCCTAAAAGATCAGACCCTTTGGCCACTATCGCTCTATATGGCGAACATTACGGCTGACAATGCAGGCGTATCTCTGATAGCGTCACTGATAACGCTTATGCCTCCTCTTCTGATATTTCTGTTTGGGCAGAAATACCTTGAGCAAGGCATTATATCTTCTGGAATGAAGGATTGAAATATAGGACGGAAATATAGAAGGAGCTGATTATGGAAAATAGATTTCAGGCAAGTGGCCTACAAATACACAACGTAAATAAGTGGTATCCTGGAGATGTCCACGCCGTCATTGATATGAATATGGAGATCGAACAGGGCGAGTTTATTGTTTTCGTTGGTCCTTCCGGCTGTGGCAAGACTACGCTGCTACGCATGATCGCAGGGCTTGAGGGCATCAGCAGCGGCGAGGTCATTATGGATGGAAGGATCGTGAACAGGGTACCGCCCAAGAAACGGGATATAGCGATGGTATTTCAGAACTATGCCCTTTATCCGAACATGAAGGTAAAAGATAATATCGCGTTCCCCCTAAAAATGCGCCATACCGGAAAACAGGAAACTGCGGTAAGGGTAGCGGAGGTTGCAGAAAAACTGGAACTGAACACTATGCTTGACAGGAAGCCTGGCGCTCTTTCCGGCGGTCAGCGGCAGCGCGTAGCCCTTGCACGGTCAATGGTGAGAGAACCTAAACTTTTTCTTATGGATGAGCCGCTTGCTAATCTGGATGCAAAACTTCGTGTAGAGATGCGCCGGGAGATCATAACGCTCCAGAGGGAATTAGGTGTAACAACAATATATGTCACACATGACCAAATTGAAGCCATGACCATGGGAACCCGTATTGCTGTCATGAATGGCGGTGTTCTACAGCAGTTTGGAACGCCGCAGGAGATTTATCAGCATCCTGCCAACCTGTTCGTTGCCGGATTTATAGGTTCTCCCAATATGAATCTATGGAATACAGAGTTTGTTTCAGATGATGGACGTTGTTTTCTGACTCTGGGGGATGCTCGTATTCCTATAGGCAAAAGTAGTTTTCCTGTGGATCAATTGCAAGAGCCGCTCAAGGCTGGTATTCGTCCTGAACACATTGAACTTGTTGAGCCGGATACGTGTGGTGCAATCCAGATGACAATCAGCATACTGGAGAATACTGGGCGTGAGATAGCTATTTTCCTTGCTGCGTCTGGCAAACCGGATCTTGCCATCGTAACGGATGCCGATTTTTCCGGACAGCCTGGACAGGCGGTGTATGTTCGATTGAAACAGGAGAAGATACATATATTTAATGCAGAGACGGGAAAGGCATTACGTTAACAAATGAGAACGAAAGGGGTGATGGATATAAGCAAAATTATGATTCTGAGCTTTTCAGATTCTGAGGAGCATATTCTGGATAAATTGAAATCTGTTTTTGAGGATGAAAAGAATATAGCGTATGCAGAAATAATGCCAAGCCCGGTATTATGTTTTCATGAACTGGAAATTCACGTAAAAGAGCAGGAGGTCTGCCAGAGGGAAACAAGGGTTCCTTTGAGCCATCAGGAATTTCTTGTGCTTCGTTTTTTGACGATGCATCCTGGATGGGCATATACGAAAGAACAGATTTATAATGCTGTTTGTACCGATCTGAATATGGACAGCATTGATAACAGTGTCTACTGTATTATTGGCAGTTTGCGGAAAAAATTGGAGAAAGAATCTAAGCGACCTGAGTATATCCAGACAGTGAGAAGTGTTGGATATAAATTTGTAATTCTAGAGGAGAAATTTGCAAATGTCCATTGCGTTTGATGCCAATGGAGTTTTACTGATAGGGTTAATCTTGGACAAAAACAGGACAAATCTTGGACAAAACCGGGTATGAAAAAGTGGAGTTGCATGTTGCTCTATGGTATAATATCTTTTTAACCACTAAGGTTAATGACAAACCGGTTGGCTTTACAGGGATTAAAGAATCACGTTTTGAGAAAGATGGCAAACCATAGTTTGAAAGGAGTATTTGAATGAAATATATATGTATGCTTATATCGGTAGCGGACATCAACGCCGCAAGAAAGTTTTATGAGGATCTATTCGGGTTGGAAGTATATCAGAATTACGGAAAGAACATCGCTTTTACTTGCGGCCTGGCATTGCAGCAGGATTTTGACTGGCTTGTGAATCTGCCAAAAGAAAAGGTATTAAAAAAATCCAACAATACGGAAATTGTCTTTGAGGAACAGGACTTTGACGGTTTTCTGAACAAGCTGAAAGAATACCCACATATTGAGTACTTGGGAGAAGTGATCGAACATAGTTGGGGCCAGCGAGTGATCCGATTCTATGATCTGGACGGACATATCATTGAGGTTGGAGAGGATATGAAAATGGTGATAAAGCGTTTTCTTGCTTCCGGCATGACTATGGAAGAAGTCTCTGTGAAAATGGACGCTTCTGTGGAGGATTTAACGAAACTTCTGAATAGCTAATACATAGTGGACGAATAAACAAATAGGAAGTTGTTGAGGTGAAATATCATGAAGAATATAATTGAAATTGCTCATCGCATGGATGACTATGTGTGTATGTGGAACGGTGTAGAGGATATATACATCCGTGACACAGGAGAAACCCTGCCACCCAAATTTTTCTTTGTGCTTAGCAGCTTTGGGTCATTTTGCTATATGAAAACTCCAAAATCAGAACTCAAGCGTATAGTTGCACTTGGTGATGGAAGAACTCGGAAAATGTATGAATTCCTTTCTCCTATTGTTGGATTTGATTACAAAATTTGTGAGTATAAGACTTTTGAAAAAGCTCTCGCAAAAATTAAATCGGAGATTGATGCCGGTTATCCGTGTATGATTGGTGCACTTGATATGTTTTATCTACCGCATTTTGAAAAGATATATCATAAGGAGCATATTCCATTTCATTATGAACTGGCAATAGGCTATGATGATGAAATTCAGACTTTGTATTTCAATGATTGCGGCAGAACGGAAATACAGGCAATTTCTTATAATGAACTGCGACTTGCATTTGATTGCTCCTACCCTGGACTGTCTAAACCGAATACGGTATGGGTTGTCCGTATGCATACTAACAAGGGTAAATATGAAATTGCAAAAGAAGCTTTCGCAAAGAAAAAAGAAGTATACTTGAATCCTCCTGTTGGTTTTATCGGTTATCGTGGCTTTGATAAATTTATTAAAGAACTACCAAATTGGAAAAATGAACTGTCGAAAGAAGATTACGATAAAATACTTTATAATATGGTGCAGTTTTTAGGAACTGTTCCAACAATTCCTAATGCACTTCGAGGTATTGACGAAGCTGACACAATAGCGTTTGGAGGCGGCTTTGATAAGGTTGCCGTGGTGTTATCTAATCTTGGGAAAGAGTATAAGGACACAAGTATGGCCAAGGCGGCAGAGATATTTGGCGGTGCGGCGCCAGTTATCACTCAAATTAAAGAAATAATTGTTGATTATCTCATAAACAAATACGATGGAACTGATGAATTGCCAGTGTTGTTTACACAGGTCGCACATACTATGAAATCTGGATTTGAAGCGTTGGAATGATTGAAATATTGCCCGTTCAATTCAAAATTGTCGAGTTCTTTCAAATCCTGCCTTCACATTTTTTGATCAAGAAACATTGCTTGCAGAATACTCACACAACCCTACTTATCCTGGAGAAAATAGTGAGCTTTGGGGAACCATGAATAAGAGAATAGTGTTTTATAACCAGATGGTTGAAACCAATGGAGGAAAAGCGTATGGATATTCAGAAAATTATCAGCTTAGTAACAAAGACACGGAGGTTGATCAAGAACCGTGAAATGGCTGCTCATGTTAAGGAGAAAGGTCTTGCAGACTATGTAACGCAGGTAGATATTGCCGTACAAAATTTCTTAAAAGAGGAACTATTTGCCCTTGCGCCGGATATTCAATTTCTTGGAGAAGAAACCGGATTGCAGGAAATAAAAGCGGACAGCTTTTGGATTTTAGACCCGGTTGATGGGACCACAAACCTTATGCACGACTATCAGCACAGCGTTGTATCTTTAGCGCTTTGCCGCCAGGGGGAAATTGCTATGGGAATCGTATACGATCCCTTCCGTGAAGAAGTGTTTTCAGCGATTAAGGGAAAGGGCAGCTTCCTAAATGGACAACCCATACATGTATCAAACGCAGAAAAACTATCAGACACGATGATTGGGTTGGGAACAGCAAAAAGAGAGCTGGCCGATGAAAACTTTGTCCGGTTCCGCAGGGTGTTTGGTCAGTGCCAGGATGTCCGCAGGATTGGCTCTGCTGCTCTGGAACTGGCATATACCGCCTGTGGCAGACAGGGAGGTTATTTCGAGATATACCTGAATCCCTGGGATTATGCTGCCGGTATGCTCTTAATTCAGGAGGCAGGCGGGCAGGTAACTGATTTTACGGGAAAGCCGCTTGATCCGAGAAAAGGCGGCAGTGTAGTAGGAACAAACGGATATGTTCATGATGAACTGTTAAAGCTGCTGTGAACCATGTGTTCCCTTCGTAGAGATAAGGTGAGAGACAAATCTAAATTTAAAATCCCCATATTTTCCAAAGTGTAAACAGGAAAGTTGAATTAAAATTTACAGACAGCAGCAAATGAAGGAATAAAGGAGAGGTCCTGATGATAGATAAAAAGATGATAGCCTTTTGCGGTATATATTGTGGAGTGTGTGAATGGAAGGATAAAATAGGGTGTAAGGGCTGTAAAGCCGATAGAGGAATTATGTTTTGGGGTGAGTGCGATAAAGCGAAATGCTGTATGGAAAAGGGGCTTGAACATTGCGGAGAATGCTCAGATGTGCCCTGTCAAAAACTCAGAGACCTGTTTGATGATCCAGAGCATGGTGATTGTGGGGCAATACTTCGCAATCTGAAAAATTGGAAAGATGGAATCTATGCCTATGAGAAATTAGGTAATGCAGCACAGGAGAAGGCAAAAAATTTGAAAGCAGGAGAAAATACCAATAACTTGTGTAAATTCTAATCAGGTTTGAATAATATCAGGAGATAGTGTGATGAATTCGGCAGAACGAGTAAAATATTTTTATGAAACGATTATATCTGAAAACCAGGTAGAGAGGGTTGCAGAGTTTGTATCGCCAAAATGCTGTGTAAAAGTGGGAGAAAGACTGATTCTAGTTGACGTTGAAGGTATGAAAGAGCACATACAAGCAACAAAGCAGACATATCCCGATTATAAGATGAAGATTATTATGCAGTTTTGTGATGGGGATTATGTCATCTCTGAATTTGTAATGGAGGGTACACATAAAGGTGAATGGATAGGAATAAAGCCAACCAACAAACGATTGGTATTTACTGGCGTTGATATTGATAAGGTAGTTGATGGGATGATTGTGGAGCATGGCGGTGCAGTAAATACATTTGAAACTTTGTTTGAAGCAGGCGTGATAGGAGCAATATAATTCTGAAACGTGAAAATCGGAAGTTGTTTTGTGCGTCTTAGGCTTATAAGACGTACTTGACAATTTTGAAGTTATATAGGAGGGATAATATGCTTGATACGATACCTAATGAAGAAGAAATGACAGCTTTAGTTGGGAAATCTCTATATGATGTATGGAATAAGTTATGTGCTTTAATTGATGAAAAATATGATATGGATTGTTTGTGGAATAAAGGCGGCAAGGCATGGACCTATGAATACAAATACCGCAGGGGCGGAAAAACACTCTGCGCCTTATACGCAAGGGAAAACTGTATTGGCTTTATGGTGATCCTGGGAAAGGACGAGCGGGCGAAATTTGAATCTGGTCGAAGTGAGTATTCTGAAAGCGTTCAGAAGGTTTACGATGACTCAAAAACCTATCACGATGGGAAATGGCTGATGTTTGAGCCTGTTGATACATCTTTGTTTGGAGACTTCATGCAGCTATTATCCATTAAGAGAAGGCCGAATAGGAAATAGAGGATCGTGGAGGAGAAAATGGCAAAAAAGATAGACCCAAAACAAATAAAACGGGCGATGGCTTTTGAATTATGGATGAATGCCCCGAATCCTTCACCGAATAAAGCATATGAAATTCCGTTATCAGATATACAAAAACAGGAACTGTCGCATAGAGGTGTTCCAGATGTTTTTGTTACTGATATTTAGAATAACTTTCTAATTTGAAGGAGAGACTTATGACGACAAAAATTCTGATTCACGGTTCTGGCCATAAAGCGACAAGCTGGAATGCAACTATTTCTTATATGACAAGCAATGAGGATATCATGTGCCCAGATCTATTTACCATCCTTGAAGGGAAAGAAGCAAGATATGTAAACCTATACTCTTCATTTGCAAAATATTGCGATAGAATTGACGGGAAAATTCATTTGTGTGGTATTTCATTGGGTGGCATTTTAGCGTTGAACTATGCTTTGGATTTTCCACAAAAGATAAAAACTTTAGTTTTGATTGGTACGCCTCATAAGATACCGAAGGTAGCATTTGGAATTCAAAATGTAATTTTCAGATTTTTACCAAAATCTATTTTTGAAACTATGGCATTTGATAAAAGGGGCACGTTTGCTTTAGGAAGCTCTATGAAGAACTTGGATTTCACCGGCAGAGTGAATAATATGAAGTGCCCCGCACTCATCATTTGTGGAAAGAAAGACGGTGCGAACATAAAATCAGCATATTACTTGTCAAAAAACATAAAAAGCGCAGAATTGAAAATTATTGAAAACACTGGTCATGTTGTAAATGAAGAAGCCCCAAAAACTTTAGCAAAAATATTGACAGAATACTATTCGTTGAATGCTTAATCATCACACCCGGTATATGCCTGGATGGGCTGGATATGTTCACTGAATCCATCGGAAAAACATTTGCGGAACTAAAGCCGCTTATTCAGGAAGCCTATGATTATGCAAGAGAGAAATACGCAAAGAAAAAGCTTTAGTTTTTGTCAGCTTAGGAATTGAGAATTTATTTAAGGAGAATATGTTTATGAACGAAAAATTCCCACAAGAAGCGAAAAAGATAATGGATGAAAGATTTGGGCATGATACATTACTGTCACTTGCCACTACGGACCAAAACATCCCATATGTGAGAACGGTTAATGCTTATTATGAGGATGGTTGTTTTTATATCATCACATACGCTGCGTCCAATAAAATGAAGCAGATGCATAATAACCCCATAGTGGCGGTGGCCGGCGAGTGGTTTACCGCTCATGGCAGAGGAATAAGCCTGGGTTGGTTTTGCAAAAAGGAAAACCATGAAATGGCCCAAAAGCTGAGACAGGTATTCAGCGAATGGATTGATAATGGGCACAACAATTTTGATGATGAAAATACGATCATCTTATGTGTTCAATTAACAGAGGGGATTCTTTTCTCTCATGGCACGAGGTATGACATAGATTTCGCTGGTAACTGATTGCGACCTGCAGAAGCCATGTCTGTGCTATTGTAATTGGAAAGGGGGGACTGTGAATCAGTATGTTGGATTTGAAGGATATAAATTATATGCCAGATATATATGAAATAAGTGATTACATCGGGAATCCGCTGTTCAATCAGTTCTGTGAATTTATGGATAGAGAATATAAAGCATTGTGTAAAATTGAATACAGCAAGGACGTTTGGGCTCGTGGATGGAATATAAAGTTGAGAAAAGCAGGAAAATCTTTATGTGTAATCTATCCCAAAGAGAATTACTTCACTGTGCTGGTGGTTATCGGCAATAAGGAGAAAGAAAAGGTCGAAGGAATATTGCCTCAATTATCTGATGAAATACAGACAATCTATCGTGAAACAAAAGAAGGCAACGGACAAAGGTGGCTTATGATTGAACTGCATTCAAATGATTGTATATATCAGGACACCTTGAAACTGATCCGCATTTGCAGAGAAAGTAAATAAAAAAACAGAATCATTGAGGGAGGTGTCTCTATGACAGAATTAGAAAAATGTATGGCGGGAGAATTATATAATTGCCATGATGAAATCTTTCTGCAATATAAGAAGCAGGCAAAAGAGCTGCTTGACATTTATAACAGACTGACCTATGACCAGAAAGAAGAGAAGAAAGGGATTTTACATAAGCTGTTCGGCGGGATTGGAACAAACGTGTCGGTAGGAGCGCCGTTCCTGTGTGATTATGGGTGTAATATTATTATCGGCAGCAATGTGTCGATCAATATGAACTGCTCCTTTATTGACTGCAATCAGATAAAAATCGGAAATAACGTCATGATTGCTTCCAATGTGCAGATTTATACGGCAACGCATCCCGTGGAACTGAAAGAACGCCTGACGCCAGACTGGATCCCGGAGAACGGAAAACACTTCTGCTAGGTATATGCGCTGCCGGTTGAGATTGGGGACGGGTGCTGGATCGGCGGTGGCGTCATCATACTCCCCGGAATTAAAATCGGGGCAGGCAGTATCCCCTTATGCAGGGCATTTGCTGACAGAAAGGGAGATTGTTGAAACCTTTGGATTGAACGAAATCGGAATGATAAAATCCATCGTTCCGGAGAATTGGGAGCAGGCGTTACATGATTTTTATTCCCTGTATGAGAAACTGCATTATGAATGCATCCGGGATTTGATTGCCGCTCTGCGGGCAAAAGGATTTATCCTGGCGCTGATAACGGGAAAGGGCGAAAGAAGCTGCCGGATTACTTTGAATGAGTTTGGGATGGAACATGATTTTGACGAAATCCTGACGGGCAGTGAAAGTGAAAATGTTAAGGCCAGTCATTGAAGCTGCTGCTAAAAAAATATGATTTTCTTCCTGAACAGTAGGAGAATTAAAAAATTACTTGATTAAAAATACAAACCAGGAATCGGAGGAGACGCCAATACCATGAAAGGATTTAACCGACAAAATCAATTATTTTCCCTTTGTGGCTTGAACTGCGGATTATGTCCTATGCACTTAAATAAATATTGTCCCGGCTGCGGTGGTGGAGAGGGGAATCAATCCTGCAAAATTGCAAAATGTAGTTTAGAGCACAATGGTGTGGAATATTGTTTCCAGTGCAGTAAGTACCCTTGTGAGAAGTACAGTCATATAGATGATTTTGATTCATTCATTACACACCGTAATCGAAGAGCTGATTTGAAAAAAGCAAAAGAGATAGGAATAGAAGCTTACAATGCGGAGCAGCTAGAAAAGATAAAAATACTGGACATTCTTCTGTCTGGTTTTAATGACGGAC
Organism: uncultured Lachnospiraceae bacterium; assembly: GCA_947039785.1. Classification (GTDB taxonomy): domain Bacteria; phylum Bacillota; class Clostridia; order Lachnospirales; family Lachnospiraceae; genus JALFVM01. The sequence goes on from CAMQZX010000069.1 coordinate 16,718, forward strand.
GCAAAAAGACACTGTTTTGTACAGCAGTAACTCTTTTGGACCTGCAAGAGCTGCGGGAGGTACTCAGGCAAATTGAGAACAGATCTGATTTGGAAACGTTGACGCTCAAAGAAAAAAGCGCTTTTGCTGCAGAATTGCTGAAGGCGGCGGCAGCAAAGAAGAATATTGAGTTGAAGTTGCGAAAGAAAAAGTGAGGGCTTCAATACTGCAATCATTTAATAAAGCATTGAAAAGGATAGAGAGTATAGATAAATGAAAGTAATAAACGTCCCTTTGCAGAAAAATAAGTGATGTTTTGCAAAGGGAATCAGATATTAAATATGGAGGTATGCTTGTAAATGGATAAATGGTTCACGATTGACCAGATTGATGAAGGTACATATATTATCAGCGAATACC